>JAFAQI010000303.1 GCA_019246495.1 Frankiales bacterium
GTCCTGGACCGGCACTGAGCCGGCGCGTCCCGCGGTGCGGCTGCCGTCAGGCGCCGCGACCGACGAGGGCGAGCTGCCGGGACTGCGCGACCGGACGGCCGGTGGCATCCCAGACGACGACCTCCTCGTCGAACCAGCCGTCCGCGACGACCGTCGCCTGCGCACGGAACGCGAGCCACCCCGGCGCCGGCAAGCCGCGGAGCAGGAACGTCAACTCGACGGTCGGCGCCCAGCCCAGCAGCGGCAGGTTGAACACCGTCGGTGGCATCGCGTCGACGATCACGGCGAGTGCCAGTCCGTCAGCGGCGCTGCCGTCACGCAGCCGCATCCAGCCCTGGATGGCGGGCGTGCCGGTGGGCTCGGGAAACGGCGCGGTTGCCGGGTCGATGCGGACGTCGACATGGTCGAGCAGTTCGACGCGAAACGGTGACTCCGCGCGGTCCTGACACTCCTCCGGTCCCGGCAGGTCCGGCATCGTGTCGCGGGCGTAACGGACCGGCTCGCCGGCGAGATCGCCGAGGGTGACAAGACTGTCGAGGCACGGCTTTCCGCCCTGCCACAGCGTCGAGCGCGCGGTCGCGGCCGTCCGGCCCGACTTCACCACCTCGACCCGGACCTCGGCGGGGCCACCATCGGGTGGACGCAGGAAGTGTCCTGAGATCGCGAGGGGATGTGCCCGGCCGGTCGCTTCCGCGGCGGCGCGGCCGAGGATCGCCAGCAGATAACCGCCGTTGGGCTTGCCGCCGATCGACCAGCCGAGGTCGAGCTCGACGTCGTACTCGACGTGACCCTCAGCGGTCGTGACGTCCTTCCGGCGTACGGCGGTGGCCGCGGCGAAGTCGCTCACAGCGCGAGCAGCGCGGGCGCGAGCTCCGCCCACTCCTTGCGCGGAAGCCCGCGCCGGTCGTCGACGAGCACCTGTACGGCGACGTGGTCCGCCCCGGCGTCGAGGTGAGCCTTCACGCGAGAGGCAACGGCGTCGACGTCACCCCACGCGCAGATCGTGTCGACCAGCCGGTCGTTGCCGCCGTCGGCGAAGTCGCTGTCGGTGAAGCCGAACCGCGCAAGGTTGTTGGTGTAGTTGGCGAGCCGCAGGTAGGAGCCGGTGTGCCGCCGGGCGATCTCCCGGGCCACCGACGGGTCGGACGACAGGACACACACCTGTTCCGGGGCGAGCAGCTTGCCGGGCCCGAGGATCTCGCGGGCCTTGGCGGTGTGCTCCGGCGGCACGAAGTAGGTGTGCGCGCCGTCCGCGCGGTCGCGAGCGAGCTCGAGCATCTTCGGACCCAACGCGGCAAGCACGCGCGGCGGTTGCGGCGCAGGCGGCGCTGCGCGGTAGACGTCGTAGCCGTGGTCCATGCCGGCGAGGTAGTCGCGCATGAACGACAGTGGCCGTCCGTAGTCCTGGCCGCGTACGTCGAGCAGCGGCTTGTGCGAGACGCCGATGCCGAGGACGAACCGGCCGGGGAACGCCTCGCCGACGGCCAGCTGGCCGGCCGCCATCGCCAACGCGTCGCGCGCCCAGATGTTCGCGATGCCGGTCGCGACGACGAGCGAGTCGGTGGCGGCGAGCATGAGATGCGCTGCGGTCAGCACCTCGCGGCCGACTGCTTCACCGGTCCAGAGTGCGCCGTACCCGAGGTCCTGCACCTCGCGAGCGGCATCGCGGACGACCGGCGCGGGCGAGAAGTCGAACTGCCCGCTCCACACCCCGACCCGACCGATCCGTGCGCGCAGCTGCTCGGGAAAACTCACCCGCAGACGCTATCCGCTATGGCCACCTGACCGGGTTAGAACCCGGTCAGGTGGCCACACTCAGCGTTCTTTGGGCTTGAACGCCGAGCTGATCCCTTGCAGCGCAGCCGTCAGCTCGCTCGGCACGACCCACACCTGCGACGCCTGCGACGCCGCGATCTGCGGCAGCGTCTGCAGGTACTGGTACGCGAGCAGCGCCGGGTCGGGCGCGCCCTCGTGGATCGCCGCGAACACCGTCGCGATCGCCTTCGCCTCACCCTCGGCGCGCAGGATCGCGGCCTCCCGCTCGCCTTGCGCGGTCAGGATCGCGGCCTGCTTCTCACCCTCGGCGGTCAGGATCTGTGACTGCTTCTGGCCCTCAGCGGTGAGGATCACCGCGCGCTTCTCCCGGTCGGCGCGCATCTGCTTCTCCATCGACTCCTTGACGCTGGCCGGCGGGTCGATGGCCTTGATCTCGACGCGGTTGACGCGGATGCCCCACTTGCCGGTCGCCTCGTCGAGCACGCCGCGTAGCTGTCCGTTGATCTGGTCGCGGCTCGTCAGCGTCGCCTCGAGGTCGAGGCCGCCGATCACGTTACGAAGCGTTGTGACCGTGAGCTGCTCGATGGCCTGGATGAAGTTCGCGACCTCGTACGTCGCCGACCGCGGGTCCGTCACCTGGAAGTAGATGACCGTGTCGATGTTGACCACGAGGTTGTCCTGGGTGATGACCGGCTGCGGCGGGAAGCTCACGACCTGCTCGCGCAGGTCGAGCAGCGGCCGCATCCGATCGACGAACGGCACCAGCACGGTGAGTCCGGGCGAGCAGACCCGCTGGAACCGGCCGAGGCGTTCGACGATCCCAGCGGTCGCCTGCGGCACGATGCGGATGGTCCGGATCAACGTCACGACCACGACGAACGCCACGACGATGACGGCGACGAGGGCGGCGGTCATCGGTTCGACCGGCTCGGCTGACGGATCATGTGATCTCCAGCGGTAGGACGACGGCGGTCGCGCCGTCGATCTGAGCGACGTCCACCGCCGTACCGGCGGGGATGACGGCGTGCTCGTCGTAGGTGCGGGCGCTCCAGACCTCGCCGCCGATGCGGACCTGGCCAGAGTGGGCGTCGACGACGGTCAGGGCGATGGCCCGGCGCCCGACGAGTGCGGCGGCACCGGTCCGCAGCTCGACGGGAGTGTGGCGGTGCCGGCGCGCGACCGGCCGGACCACCCCGAGCAGGAGCAGTGCGCCGGCCACAAACGCGATGACCTGCACCGCCGCAGGGCCTCCCAGCCCGGCGACGGCGGCTGCGGCGACCGCCGCGATCGCCAGCATTCCGAGGACGAGCGTGAGCGTGAGAACCTCGGCCGCGGCCAGCGCCCCCGCCGCGATCAGCCACACCAGCCAGTCCGCCATCAGGGCGGAGGCTAACCCGCATCGGCCGCGTTCGCGCGCCTCTTCCGGGCCGCCCCCGGGCCCCGAGGTGTCGTCCCGTCTGGCTAGGGTGCCCGCTCAGACGGCAGAACTTCCGTCTGGACACGCCATGTAACGGGGCGCGTACACTCTGTACTGGTTTCGCCGGATGTACTCGGCGACCGCGATCACGAAGGGTGCGCGATGGCAGCGCTGCGGGCCGTACCGCTCAAGGTGTGGTCCGCCGTCCTGGCGCTGGTCCTGCTCGCCTCCCTCGGGACGGCGGTTGTGCTGGGCGCGGGCCTGGACGTCTGGCGCGGATCGGTGGGGACCCTGCCGCCCGCCTCGCGGGCACTCGCCCCGCTGCCGGGCTCGGGCGTCATCCGGGTGCCGGTGACCGCTCCGCACCGCCACCGCGGCTCGGCTCCGGCCCACCCCTCCCACCCGGTTTCTCCCCCGGTCGTCCCGGCCGCACCGCCGACCCACTCCACGCCCAACCTGCCGAGCCACCCGGGCACTGGCCATCCGGGCACTGGCCACCCGAGCACCGGCCACCC
>JAFAQI010000364.1 GCA_019246495.1 Frankiales bacterium
GCTCCACCTCGATGGTGAAGTCGACGTGTCCCGGCGTATCGATGATGTTCAGCCGGTGCTTCTTGGTGTCCACCGGCCAGAATGCGGTCGTCGCGGCCGACGTGATCGTGATGCCGCGCTCTTGCTCCTGCTCCATCCAGTCCATCGTGGCGGCGCCCTCGTGGACCTCACCGATCTTGTAATTGATCCCGGTGTAGAACAGGATCCGCTCTGTGGTCGTAGTTTTGCCCGCGTCGATGTGCGCCATGATCCCGATGTTGCGGACCTTGGCGAGTTCGGCGGTCTGGGTGGCGGCCACTGCTCGGATCCTCTCTGCCTGCTGGGCCTGTTGCGTTATAGGAACGTGTTGGATTTTTTCGCCCGCTACCAGCGGTAGTGCGCGAACGCCTTGTTGGACTCGGCCATCTTGTGGGTGTCCTCGCGGCGCTTGACGCTTGCGCCAAGGCCGTTGCTCGCGTCGAGCAGCTCGTTCATCAGCCGCTCGGTCATGGTCTTCTCGCGGCGCTGCCGGCTGTAGCTCACGAGCCAGCGGAGCGCGAGGGTCGTGCTGCGGCCGGGCTTGACCTCGACCGGCACCTGGTAGGTCGCGCCACCGACTCGGCGGCTCTTGACCTCGATCGCCGGCTTGACGTTGTCGAGCGCACGCTTGAGCGTCACGACCGGGTCGGTGCCGGTCTTGTCTCGGCAGCCCTCGAGGGCGTCGTACACGATCTTCTGCGCGAGCGAACGCTTGCCGCGCAGCAGCACTTTGTTGACCAGCGAGGTCACGATCGGCGAGCCGTAGACCGGGTCGACGATGACCGGATGCTTGGGGGCGGGACCTTTGCGCGGCATCAGCCCTTCTCCCTCTTCGCGCCGTAGCGGCTGCGCGCCTGCTTGCGGCCACGGACGCCCTGGGTGTCGAGCGAACCGCGGATGATCTTGTAGCGGACGCCGGGCAGGTCCTTCACCCGGCCGCCGCGGACGAGCACGATCGAGTGCTCCTGGAGGTTGTGGCCGACACCAGGGATGTAGGCGGTGACCTCGATGCCGCTCGTCAGGCGGACGCGCGCGACCTTGCGGAGCGCGGAGTTCGGCTTCTTGGGCGTCGTCGTGTAGACGCGCGTGCACACACCGCGACGCTGCGGGCTGCCCTTGAGCGCCGGCGTCTTGGTCTTGCCGATCTTGTCCTGCCGGCCCTTCCGGACCAGCTGAGAGATCGTGGGCACTCGCCGTACTCCTTCTGTCGTTCTTCGCGGATCGCGCGCTGTTGTGTTGGTCCTGCGTCGAGCCGTCCCGCCGACCCCCGCGGTCGGGCGTGTCGCCCTGGCCGCGCTCCGCCCCGGGCGGTTTCCCGCCGGATTGAGAGGTGGGTGCCGGTGCCCTGCCCGGCCCTTGTCCCTCGCTTGGGGGACGAGCCGGTCACGGACGCGCCGGGATGCCCGGATCGGGTCCAGGCACAAGCGGACACACTAGCCGGGTGCGCTCGCGGAGGTCAAAAGCCGAGAACGAACCAGGGCATCCCCGCCCGACGCGGGCCGATCTCGCGGCTGCCTACGGTACGACGATCCCGGATCTCGTGGGGCCTGACCTGCGCGTTCTCCTGGTCGGGATCAACCCGTCGCTCTACTCCGGGTGGACCGGGCACCACTTCGCCCGGCCCGGCAACCGGCTGTGGCGAACCCTGCACGAGGCGGGCTTCACCGGTCGGGTGCTGCACCCGTCGGAGACGGCGGAGATCGCTGCCGCCGGGCTCGGCATCACCAACCTCGTCGCCCGGGCGACCGCGCGGGCGGACGAGCTGACCGACGACGAGGTTCGGTTGGGTGTGGAACCGCTTTGCCGGCTGGTGACGCGGCTGCGCCGCCGGTACGGCGGTCCGGCGTACGTCGCGTTCCTCGGCATCTCCACCTACCGCGTCGCCTTCGACCGGCCGCGGGCAGCGGTCGGACGGCAGCCGGAGAGCTTCGAGGAGCTGTGCGGACGGCGGCCCGGACCGACCGGGGTCTGGGTGCTGCCCAACCCGAGTGGGCTCAACGCGCACTACCAACAGCCAGCGCTGACCGCCGCCTACGCCGACCTGCGTGCGGCCATCTGACCGGGTTCTAGGCCGGTCAGATGGCCAGAGTCAGGCGGGTTGGCGGATGGTGCCGTTGTGCGAGAGCCGGGCGGCGTGTGAGCCGAAGTCGTCTTTGGACAGCTGCCGGACGAACGCAATGGAGTCACCGCCGAGGACTGGCCGGCCGTGGTCGACGAGGCGGACGCTGGTGAGCCGGCCACTACGGAAACGCCCGTGCGGCCCGAGCGTCACGCGCAGCACGACCGACCTCGAGAGCGTGCCGTCGGTGTTGAAGTTGTGGTAGCTCGCGGAGTCGCCAAGGCTGTAGGCGATGAGGTGACCGCGGTAGAACTCCATGCCGCGCAACACGTGCGGGCCACTTGCGATGACAAGGCTCGCGCCGGCCCGGATGGCGCGATGTGCGAACGCCTTCGGGTTGCCCCGGTCCTCGCCGAACGCGTATTCCTCGTGTCCGGTGACGTGGTCGGCGGCGGACCCCTCGGCACCCGCGTGCATGTAGACGATGACGATGTCCGCGTGCTTTTTCGCCGCCCGGATCTGACGGGCCGCGTGCGCCGGGTCGTGAAGGTTGGGAGTCTCGTTGTACGGCGCGTAGGCGAGGATCGCGACCCGGCGGCCCGCCGCGTGCACAACCGGGCGCCGGCCCTTCACGCCGACCTGCGTCATGTGCGTCGTCGCGATGGCTGCGGTCGTGTCGGCCGCACCACCAGAGAAGTAGTCGTGCGAATGGTTGTTCGCGCTGTTGAGCACGGTGAAGCCGACGTCGGCAAACACATGCGCGAAGCTCGGTGGGTTGCGGAACGCGAAGCAGTTGCCGCCCGACGACCCGCCGCACTTGTTCGCCGTACGGTTCGTCAGCACGCCCTCGAGATTCGCGAAGACGATGTTGGCGTGGTCGGTCAGTGCCGCACGAAGCGGGCGCAGGTATCGCCGCGGCTGCGCCGGCAGAGTCGGGGTGTTGCCGAGGATCAGGTCACCGATCGCCGTGATGACGACGCCCGAAGGATGTCGCGCGACCGAGTGCTGCGCCGCTACGGGATGTACGCCGACGGCGACGGGCCGCGATGGCGAAGCGGCAACGGCGCCGGCCACCGCCAGTGCGCTCATGCCGAGGCCGGCCGTGATGCGCGTCCGCAGACTCCCCCGTGGCATGCGGCAACGATAACCGCGCCGTCAGGCGTGCGGGTTGCCCCGCGCGCCTGACGATCGACTAGCGGTAGTCGCGGTTGTAGTCGTAGCCGCCCGGCTGGCCGTAGCCGTAGTCGTCCAGCGGCACGGCCTCGCCGCTGCCCTGGCCGTAGGAGAAGCCGGAGTCGTCGTAGCCGGTCATCGTGTAGACGGCCGCCTTCGCCTCCTCGGTCGGCTCGACCCGGACGTTGCGGTAGCGGCTGATGCCGGTGCCCGCCGGGATGAGCTTGCCGATGATGACGTTCTCCTTGAGGCCGAGCAGCGAGTCCGACCGCGCGTGGATCGCCGCGTCGGTGAGCACCCGGGTCGTCTCCTGGAAGGACGCCGCCGACAGCCACGACTCGGTTGCGAGCGAGGCCTTGGTGATGCCCATGAGCACCGGGCGAGCGGCCGCCGGCGTGCCGCCTTCGGCGACCACGCGACGGTTCTCCTCCTCGAACTTCGGACGCTCGGCGAGCTCACCAGGAAGCAGCTCGGTCTCGCCGGACTCGAGGATGTTCACCCGCTTGAGCATCTGGCGAATGATGATCTCGATGTGCTTGTCGTGGATCGTCACGCCCTGCGAGCGGTAGACGTCCTGCACCTCCTTGACCAGGTGCAGTTGGACCGCACGCGGGCCGAGGATCCGCAGCACCTCGTGCGGGTCGACCGCACCCGCGTGCAGCTGCTCGCCGACCTCGACGTGCTGACCTTCCTCGACGCGCCACTGGCCACGCGAGCGCTCTGACTCGGCGTCGTACCAGCGCCACGAGAGCATCCGCTTCGGGATCGGGTACTCGACCGGCTCGGCCCCGTCGTCGGGCGTGATGACGAGCTTCGCGGTCTTGTCGGTCTCCTCGACCTTGACCCGACCGGCGACCTCGCTGATCGGTGCGCGGCCCTTGGGCTGGCGCGCCTCGAACAGCTCGACCACACGCGGCAGACCGTGGGTGATGTCCTCACCCGCGACACCGCCGGTGTGGAAGGTACGCATCGTCAGCTGGGTGCCGGGCTCGCCGATCGACTGCGCGGCGATGATGCCGACCGCTTCGCCGACGTCGACGAGCTTGCCGGTCGCAAGAGACCGGCCGTAGCACAACGCGCAGATGCCGACTTTCGAGTCGCAGGTGAGCACGCTGCGCACCCGAACCTCGGTGACACCGTTGTCGACCAGCCGCCCGATGAGCACGTCGCCGAGGTCGGCGCCGGCTTCGGCGAGCGTCTCGCCGTTGACGACGACGGCTTCGGCGAGTGTCCGCGCATAGACGCGGTTCTCGACGTTGTCGCGGTCGATGACGACCTCGTCACCGGGGCCCGTGACAGCGATCGGTACGACGATGCCGCGTTCGGTGCCGCAGTCGTCCTCGCGGACGATGACGTCCTGCGAGACGTCGACGAGCCGGCGGGTCAGGTAGCCGGAGTCGGCGGTCCGCAGTGCCGTGTCGGCCAGACCCTTGCGGGCGCCGTGTGTGGAGATGAAGTACTCCAGCACGGTGAGACCTTCGCGGAAGTTGTTCTTGATCGGCCGCGGGATGATCTCGCCCTTGGGGTTGGC
>JAFAQI010000436.1 GCA_019246495.1 Frankiales bacterium
ACCAACCAGCACGTCAAGACTCTCAACGCCGCGCGGCTCGCCGCGGATGTCGAAGGCGTCCCGAGCGTCATCGTCGCCCGCACCGACGCGCAGGCCGCGACGCTCATCACCAGTGACGTCGACGAGCGCGACAAGCAGTACGTCACCGGCGACCGCACGGCCGAAGGCTTCTACCGCGTCACCAACGGCATCGACCCGTGCATCACGCGTGCGCTCGCCTACGCGCCGTATGCCGACCTCATCTGGATGGAGACGAGCACTCCGGACCTCGAGCTCGCGCGGCAGTTCGCCGAGGCGGTCAAAAAGGAGTTCCCGGACCAGCTGCTCGCCTACAACTGCTCGCCTTCGTTCAACTGGAAGGCCGCACTCGACGACGCCACCATCGCGAAGTTCCAGCGCGAGCTCGGCGCCATGGGCTACAAGTTCCAGTTCATCACCCTCGCCGGCTTCCACGCCTTGAACTACTCGATGTTCGAGCTCGCCAAGGGCTACGCCGCCAACGACATGTCTGCCTACGTCGAGCTCCAGGAGAAGGAGTTCGCGGCGGAGAAGGACGGCTACACGGCAACGAAGCACCAGCGCGAGGTCGGGGCCGGTTACTTCGACCTCGTCGCGACGGCAATCGACCCCGAGGCCGAGACGCTCGCGCTCAAGGGATCAACCGAAGAAGAGCAGTTTCACTAAGTCTCCGGCGCGCTTCGCGCGCTTGTCGTGGGGCCCCAACCCCACTCCCCGGTGGGGGGCGGGCCTCACGACAGAACGACAGCACGACAGCACGGCAGCAGGATCTGACAACGGCGTCAGTGCACGGCACCAGAACTCCTAGCCCTGAGGAGAACGAGATGCGGCACTGTGACGGACGACTGTTCGACGGCAGCGCGTGCAACAACGACGTGCTCGACTGCGCCGGTTGTGGCGCGACCGGTTGCTACGGCGACGGTTGTGACAACCAGCGGTTCACGGCGACGACGTGTTGCGGCGGTGAGCTCCGCGCCAGCGCGCGCGTGTTCGCCACAGCAGCCGCCTGACGGGCACTCGCTAGCCCTAGGCCCTTGTCACTTCGCCCAGGATCGTTCCGGTGGGGCTGACGAAGACCAGCCGACCGTGCCGCAGGCCAACCCGTCCGGCGCGTGCCGGCCACTCCGACACCGGAGAGTTGGCGCATCCGATGGCGGTCGATGCTCCCGAGGTGGCGAGTAGCAACCCGTCCGGCCCGACGACGTAGCGACCGCCGGCGCCATTGCATCCGTCGGAGCCTGTGTAGCGGCCGTCCCGGCCGAACGCAACGAACGCGCGGTCGGCGACCGGACTCTTCTGCTCGTGGCCAACGACCGGCAGCCACCGTCCGAGAACGTCGCTTGCCGGCGCTGGGCGCAGACCGGCAGGTAGCGGCGCCGGGTCGCGCACCTGGTCGCGGATGGCCTTGGTCACGACGGGTGGCCCGGCGTACGTCGTGCTGTCGTTCGGCCCCGCGTGCGGATGCGCGCCGGGGGTCAGGCGAGCAACCGTGGCACCCGCGCGATCCAGCAGCAGCATCGCCGATCCGTCGGTCCGGAAGCCGGTGACGCGATCCAGCCAGGGCCACGCGGGGTTCTTCGCCGGCAGATAGCAGCTCTGGTCGCCGCCATAGAGGTCGCCGATGAACAGGCCGTGCGGGTTCGCGCGCCACCCACCGAAGAACATCCCGCACCGGCGGAACAGTACGAGTTTGCCGCTCTCGCGGTCCCCGATCGTGAGGATGGCACCAGGGTCCTCACCGGCCGCGGTCAGGTGCCACGACCCGACCAGCCGGGTCGGATCGCCCGGAGTCCACGGACCCGATGCGGGTGCGGAGGGCGTGACCGGCCGGCTGCGCACGACCGGGGACTGCTCGGCACACGCCGACATCAGCAGCGCCGCGCCCAGCAGGGCCATCAGTCGCGTGGCAACAGCCCTTGAGGTCGCGCGTCGCATCAGCCCTCCCTTTGCCATCGTGATGGACGCGCCGACCGCCGTCGAGGTTCCTCGCGCGGAATGGCACGAACGCTGGAATGACACGATCCACGGATGCTTGCGACCTGGTTGACCGACCGCCTCGGCCTGACCGTCCCTGTCGTCTGCGCGCCGATGGCCGGAGTTGCCGGCGGCGCGCTTGCCGCCGCTGTCTCCGACGCTGGCGGACTCGGACTGGTCGGGATCGGGCGCGAGCCGGTCGAGGGCGTGCAGGCCCAGTTCGCTCTCGTCGCAAACGGCGACCGAAAGTTCGGTGCCGGTCTGCTCGCGTGGGTGCTCGCCGACCGACCCGAGCTGCTCGACATCACGCTGGAGGCGAAGCCGTCGCTGGTGTCCATCTCCTTCGGCGACTGGCAGCAGCACGTGCAGCGCGTGAAGGAGAGCGGGGCGTTGTTCGCGACTCAGGTCGGCACCGTTGCGGAGGCGCGCTACGCGGCCAGCAGTGGAGTCGACGTGCTTGTCGCGCGCGGCGGTGAAGGCGGCGGACACGGTCGCGACCTGGTCGCGACGCTTCCGCTCCTGCAGGGAGTGCTCGACGCTGTCGACGTCCCGGTGCTGGCGGCGGGCGGCATCGGCACCGCGCGCGGCCTGGCCGCGGTGCTTGCCGCCGGTGCGGCCGGCGCCTGGGTCGGTACGGCGTTCCTCACGTGCGTCGAGTCCTTGCTGCCACCGCAAGGTCGCGAAGTCGCATTCGCAGCCGAAGACCGGGACACCATCTATACGACGGTGCTCGACGCGGCGCGCGGAGCGGCCTGGCCGACCGAGTTCGGCGGTCGCGCCGTCCGCAGTGAGTTCACCGACACCTGGCACGGCCGCGATGACGAGGTGCGGGCGACCGGTGCCAAGCCGGAGACCTGGATCACCTGGGCCGGGCAAGGCGTCGGCTTGCTGCACGAGTCCCGTCCCGCGGCGGACGTCGTTGCCGGCTTTGCGGCGGCCGAACAGCTTCTTCGCGACGCAGCAAGCCGATCCCGCTGACGCCGCGATCGGGTCACGATGTGGCAACGACCGACCCGTCGTTGGCCGAGTCTTTGCTAGGCATGCACCCGTGCGCTTCCCCGTCGGGCCGCAAGCATGACGGCCGCGCTGACACTGCTGCGCGGCCTGGCGCACCGTGCGGGCACGACGGCGGTGATCCTGCTGGTCGCGTTGTGCGCGACCGCAGCGGCCGCTGTCGGGCCGACGTACTACGAAGCCGCCAAGGACTCGATCCTCCAGGACACGATCAGCTCCGTGTCGGTCGTCGACCGTGGCCTGGAAGCGGTGGCCCAGGGTCCCGCGCAGAACTCGATCGGCACCCTGCGCGCCAATGTCGACGACCAGATGCAACGCGTGGTGGGGTCGCGCTCACGCACCGACCGGATGTTCGATGCCGACGTCCTTGCCGTCGAGACGACGCGGTTCTTCACCGCGACGGGTGAGAACGTCGGACTCGTCTGGCGCACCGGCGTCTGTGGCCACCTGCGACTACGAGCCGGACATTGCCCGCAGTCGGTCGGCGACATCATCATCGCGACGAGCCTGGCCGCGCTGAACGGCTGGCACGTCGGCGACGTTCTGTCTCCGGCCGGCGGCACCCAGCTGCGAGTGACGGGCGTCTACGTGCCGCCTCCCGCAACGGACGACTACTGGTTCGCCCGGGGCAGTGTCTATTTCCCCAACGAGATCGTGGCGTCGATCGCGAACCGCGAAAATGCGAACCCGTACGACGCGATGTTCACGCCGCAGTCCACGATCGACGCACTGCACGGCAATCCGCAAGGAACCACCGTTGTCTCGCGGGTTCTGCATCCGCAGCGTGTGCAGCCGACGGACGTCGACGTCCTTTCGCGGGTCGCCGCCCACATGACGACGTCACCGGTCTTTGCCGGTCAGGTGACGATCATCACGGGACTCGGCAACATGACCGACACCGTGCATGCCAGCTGGTCGGCGCTCGCGATCCCAGTCGTCGTCGTCACCGCCGAGCTGCTCGTGCTGACCTGGCTCCTGCTCTTCCTCGTCGTCACCGATGCCGTGGAGGCGCGCGGCACCGAGATCGCGCTGGCCAAGCTTCGCGGGTACGGCGCAGCGCGGTCCGTCGTCTTTGGGCTCGGCGAGACCGTCACCCTCTTGGTCGTCGCGCTTCCGGTCGGCGCAGTGGCCGGATGGCTGCTCACCGAGGCGCTCGGCAAGCTGCTCCTGCGCTCCGGCACACCGATCGGTCTTCCTGCCCTCGGCTGGGCAGCGGCCGCAGTCGCGGCCGTCGGCGGGGCAGCTGCCGTCATCGCCGCCGCGCGCCGGACACTCCGGCGACCCGTCGTCGAGCAGTGGCGGCGCACCGGCCGCCGGGCCACCGACCGCGGCTGGGTGTTCGACGCTGTGGTGCTGACCGGTGCCGTCGCCGGCCTCGTGCAGCTCGCGGTGACCGGCACCTTCGGCTCCGCGCGGCGCAGTGCCCTGGCCCTGCTGGTGCCAGGGCTGCTCGGACTGGCGGTCGCCGTCGTCGGCTCGAGACTGCTGCCGCTCGCCTGCCGCGCGGCCTATGCGCGGACCCGGCGTACCGGGCCGTTGGGCCCGTTCCTTGCCATCCGGCACATCGCCCGGCGGCCGGGTGGCACGCGGACGACGATGATCCTCGCCACCGCCGTTGCACTGGCGACGTTCAGCATGGCCGCCTGGTCCGTCGGCGCGAGCAACCGATCGCGCGTTGCGCAGGTCACGATCGGAGCGCCGACCGTCCTCACTGTCGCGCCACCGCTGGGCGTCGACCTCGGCGCGGCGGTGAGCCGAATCGATCCGAGCGGAAAGCACGCCGCTGCCGTCGACACGTACGACAGCGGACAGGGTGTGCTGCTCGCCGTGCAGCCGTCGCGCTTCGCGGCGGTCGCCAACTGGAAGGCCGCCGCCGTCGGCGATCCGGGGCACCTGCTGTCCCAGCTGCACCCCGCCGCACCCGCGCCGATCGTCGTGAACGGCGGGGAGTTCCGCGCGCACATTCTCGTCGGGCGGTTCAACCCGGCGGGTGTGAAGCTCTCGCTCGACGTGGTGGCGCTCGGGTCGAGTGCGCCGACGCCGATCGGGCTCGGCGTGGCCGCCGGCGCGGGTCCCGTCGTGCGCACGGGTTCACTCGCCGGCTGTCCGTGCGTCCTCCGTGACCTGCAAGTGGAGTCCGCGGCACCGGGATCGACGCAGCTCGCTGGCCAGCTCACTCTCACCGGCCTCGAGATCCGGTCGGGAGGCGGGGCATGGCGGCCGCTGCCGGGAGTGCTCGACGCGTCGCGGTGGGTCGACTCGGTCGACCAGCAGGTTGCCGTCCGGCCGAGTGGCGGCGGGATCCGCTGGTCTTTCTTCGCCCCCGTCGGGACGTTGCCGACGCTGCGAGTGCTTGACCGACCCGAGCCGCTGCCGGCTGTTGCATCGACAGCGTTCGCCGGAGGCGTCGCGTCGATGACGGCACCGGGTCTCGACGCCGGCAACCTCCGCGTCAACGTGCTGCGCACCGCGCGCACGATTCCCAGCGCGCCGGCGGACGCCGTCGTCGTCGACCTCGACTACGCCGTGCGCGCGGCGTACAACAACCTGCTGCCGGCGACACAGCAGGTGTGGGTGCGTGGATCCGACACCGCGATCCAGCACGGGTTGAAGGCGGCGCACATTGCGGTGATCTCGCGGACCACGAGTCAGTCACTCGACGACCGGTTCAGCCGGCAGGGACCGGGACTCGCGAGTGTGCTGTTCCTCGCGGATGCCGCGGCAGCAGCGGCGTTGTCCGCACTCGCGGCCGTACTGAGCCTCGCGGCATCGGCGCGGCGGCGCCGCTACGAGTACGCATCGTTGGGCGCCACCGGGGCCAGTCGCCGCACCCTCTACTCGGCACTCGCCATCGAGCAAACCGTCGTAGTCGGATTCGGCGCGTTGCTCGGCGTCGCTGCAGGTCTGGGCTCGGTGTGGCTGGCCGGTGCAAACGTGCCCAACTTCGTGGTTGCTCCGGCGCGTGACCTGCTGCGTCATCGTCCGTCGGTCGTGCTGCTCATCGGCGTGCTCGGTGGCGCGCTCGTGCTGCTGCTTGCAGCAGCGATGCTCGCCGCCGCCGGGCTGTTGCGTTCGGTTTCGCCCGAGCAGCTTCGGGAGTCGCAGGTATGACGACAACCACCCCGTCGTACGCCGACGACGCACCCGCCGTCCGGTGCGACAACCTCGTGCACGTCTATGGCACACCGGGAGCAGAGGTCGCCGCACTGCGCGGTGTCGACCTGCTCGTGCGCCCTGGGGAGACCGTCGGGCTGGTCGGTCCGTCCGGCGCCGGCAAGACGACGTTGCTGTGGCATCTCGCCGGGCTGCTCAAGCCGACCGCCGGCACCGTCGAGGTCGCCGGCCACCGGCTCGCGAACATGACACCGCGCGACCTTGCGTCGCTGCGGTTGCGTGAGATCGGTGTGGTGCTGCAGAACCCCGGCCGCAACTTGCTGCCGTACGACTCCGCCGTCGCGAACATCCTCTTCGCCCAACGCCCGACCCGGCGCTCTCGTGCGGCGAAGCGTCGTCGCGCACTCGGGTTGCTCGAGGCAGTCGGGCTGGGCGGCGCCGCGACGCGCATCGCCGGGCAGCTGTCCGGTGGCGAGCAGCAGCGGCTCGCCGTCGCGGTCGCGCTCGCGAACTCACCCGGACTGTTGCTGGCCGACGAACCGACCAGCCAGCTCGACCCGGTGTCGGCCCAGGCCGTCCTCGAGCTGATCCGCGCGGCCAACGTCGACAACGGCACGACGGTCGTCGCCGTCACTCACGACGAGGCTGCCGCGGTCGCGCTCGGCCGCACCGTCACCATCCGCGACGGACGGGTCGGCGCGGAAGGACGCGCGGGGGAGGACTACGTCGTCGTCGGTCGCGACGGCACGATTCAGCTTCCGCCCGACTTGCTCGAGGGATTGCCACCGGGGACCTTGGCCCGTGCCGTGAAGCACGAGCACGGCGTCGACCTGCGTCGCGTCTATCAACCGGGCGAGGGCCACGACCAGGATGGCGACAGGTGACGATCCTCGAGGCCCACGGGCTGCGCTTCGAACGCGCCGGGCGCGTCATCCTCGACGACGTCGACGTGGTCGTCGGCCCGGGGGAGAGCCTCGCCGTCGTCGGCCCGTCGGGCAGCGGCAAGACGAGCCTGCTCGCGCTGCTCGCCGGGCTCGCGCAGCCGAGCAGTGGAACTGTCCGCGTCGGTGATCAGCCGGTTGAGTCCATCAGCCACTCTGACCTCGCCGTGGTGCTCCAGGGCTATGGGCTCGTGTCGCTGCTCACAGCGGCGGAGAACGTCGAGGCCGCCCTGCGGGCTGCCGGACATCAGGCCGAGTCGGTGCTGGAGATGTCGTCGAGTGCTCTCGCCGCCGTCGGTCTGGCGGGGCATGAGGACCAGCTCATCGAGGAGCTCTCGGGCGGTCAGCAGCAACGCGTCGCGGTCGCTCGAGCGCTCGCGCTTCGCCCGCAGATCCTCGTCGCCGACGAGCCGACCGCGGAGCAGGACGCCGCGTCGCGAGCGCTCGTGCTCGACCGGCTGTTCGAGGTGCCGCACCGGGACGGCTCGCTCGTGCTGGCGACGCACGATCCCGAAGTCGCGGAGCGCTGTGACGTCGTACTCACCCTGCACCCCCACGCCTGACGCTCATTACCGATCGGTAACATAGGGTCCGTCGAGCCGCAGGGATCGCTCATGCGACCCTGACGGGCACACATCCCGCACAGGAGGTCGGCCGCCGGCCATGAACATCGGTGTCTGCGTCAAGCAGGTCCCGGACACCTGGGCCGAAAAGAAGCTGAGCTCCGACGACAAGACCGTCGACCGCGAAGGTGTCGACGGCGTCATGAACGAGCTGGACGAGTACGCCGTCGAAGAGGCGCTGCGCATCAAGGAAGCCGGTGGCGGTGAAGTCACCGTGCTGACGATGGGTCCCGACAAGTCGGTCGAGACGATCCGCAAGGCGCTGTCGATGGGTGCTGACAAGGCAGTGCACCTGGTCGACCCCGCGTTGCATGGGTCCGACGCGCTCGCCACGTCCTACGCGTTGGCGAAAGCTCTGGGCACGATCGAGCACGACCTCGTCATCCTCGGCGTCGAGTCGACCGACGCGCGCATGAGCGTGCTGCCCGCGATGCTCGCGGAGCGGCTCGGCGCCGCGCAGCTGACGTTCGCCCGAAAGGTCGAGGTCAACAGCGGCACCGTCAAGATTGAGCGGCAGACCGACACCGGCTACGACGTTGTCGAGGCGCCGACCCCGGCCGTCGTGTCGGTCGTCGAGAAGATCAACGAGCCGCGCTACCCGTCGTTCAAGGGAATCATGGCGGCGAAGAAGAAGCCGCTCACCACGCTGTCGCTCGCCGATGCGGGCATCGAGGCCGACAAGGTCGGCTTCGCCGGGTCCGGCACCGAGGTCGCCGAGTTCTCGCCGCGACCGCCGAAGCAGGCCGGCCAGATCGTCAAAGACGAGGGAGACGGCGGCGTGAAGCTCGCCGAGTTCCTCGCCCAGCAGAAGTTCATCTGAGGAGTCGTCTGGCATGGCAGAGGTTCTCGTTCTCGTCGAGCACGTCGACGGCGCACCCAAGAAGGTGACGTTCGAGCTGCTCACCCTGGCGCGGTCACTCGGCGAGCCCGCAGCCGTTTTCATCGGCAACGGTTTCGACAACGCAAAGGACAAGCTCGCGGAGTACGGCGCGACGAAGATCTACGTCGCCGGTGACGGTGAGCTCGACGGCTACCTCGTCGCGCCGAAGGCGGAGGTGCTCGCGCAGGTCGTGCAGCAGGCCTCGCCGGCCGCGGTGCTGATCCCGAGCACGCCCGAGGGCAAAGAGGTCGCGGGTCGGCTCGCGGTCAAGCTGGAGTCGGGTGTCATCACCGACGCGGTCGGTGTCGAGGACGGGTTCGTCGCGCGGCAGAGCATCTTCGGTGGCGCGATCAACGTCTCCGCCAAGGTCAGCAAGGGCACTCCGATCATCACCGTGCGGCCCAACTCGACCGCCCCCGAAGCGGCGCCTGCGCAGCCGAGCGAAGAGCAGGTGTCGGCGACGATCTCCGACGCTGCGAAGTCCGCGAAGGTGCTCGACCGGGTGACCGAGAAGAAGGGCGGCCGGCCGGAGCTCACCGAGGCGGCCATCGTCGTATCGGGTGGGCGCGGTCTTGGTGAGGGCTCCAACTTCGCTCTCATCGAGAAGCTCGCGGACACGCTCGGCGCGGCGGTCGGTGCGTCTCGTGCAGCCACCGATGCCGGCTGGTATCCGCACACCAATCAGGTCGGGCAGACCGGCAAGACCGTGTCTCCGCAGCTCTACATGGCGATCGGGATCTCCGGTGCGATCCAGCACCGCGCCGGCATGCAGACGTCGAAGACGATCGTCGCCGTCAACAAGGACCCGGAGGCGCCGATCTTCGAGCTCGTCGACTTCGGCATCGTCGGCGACCTGTTCAACGTCGTGCCGCAGGTGACGGAAGAGATCGAGAAGCGCAAGTAAGGGCTCGTCGGCATCCGCTTTGCGGCTGGGCCGCTTCTCTCTCGCTGCGCTCGCCCCGAAGCGACCACGCCGCGGCAGCGGACGCGCTCCTCGCGACAGTAGTCTCGCGGCGTGGCTTCCTGGGATCGTTATAGCTCGGCGGGCTTGAGCAAGTTGCAGGACCGCCTCGTCGGCGAGCAGGTCCGGCATGCCGTCGGACCGTTCTCGCCGTACTGGAAGCGACGCC
>JAFAQI010000445.1 GCA_019246495.1 Frankiales bacterium
ACCAGAACGACCCGGCGACCTATGACTCAACCTACGACCACAGTGACAACCAGATGCTCCAAGCCGAGCGCAGGGCGACAACAAGTTCGGCGGCGTCGGCATGTGCCCGGGCTGCATGATCCTGCCGATCAAGGCCGGGGCCGAAGCTCTCGACCGCACCGACGACCTCGCGCAGGCTTGGCTTTACGCGTGCCATGCGGGCGCGAAGGTCATCATCAGCGTGACGGCCGACCTGGGCTACTCGTCGTACATGAACCAGGCGATCCGCTACTGCTGGAAGCGCGGCGTGCTGATGGCGGAGTCGAGCAACGACTTCGACTCGCTCGACCACCAGGGCGGCATGTTCCATCCGTTCGTCATCCCGGGCAACGGCAACGTCCCCAACACGATGGGCTACGACTCCGGCGGCTCCGGTTCGATCACCAACGCGGCAATCAACGCTGACACGACAACGTCGACATCACGGTCGGACGAGACGTCGTGGGGCACGCACGCGATGTTCAGCGCGTCGACGCAGGGCGGCTCGACATCCGAGTCGACGCCGACGATCGCGGGCGCGTTCGCTCTGTTGCTGTCGTGGGGACGGCAGGCCGCGGCGAAGGGTGACATCAAGGGCCCACTCGATGCCGCGGAAGCGATCCAGGTCATGCGCGCGACGGCGTACAAGATCACCGACCCGTCGCTGCCGTGGCCGGGGACATCGGGCGACTGGAACGACCAGTACGGCTATGGCCGGCCGAACCTGTTTGCCGCAATGCGCGCCGTCGCGCACGACGACGTGCCGCCGGTCGCCTGGATCACCACGCCGGCGTGGTACTCGCTGCACGACCCGGGCCGGCAGAAGCAGGTCGTCGTCACCGGGCACGTGGCCGCGCCGCGCTCGTCGTCGTACCGCTGGAAGCTTCAGTGGGGGCTGACGCCGCCGCGCACGTGCTCGTCGTTCTCGACCGAGCCCACGACCTGGCACACGATCGGGCACGGCAAGGGCCACCGTGCGTACGACGGCAAGCTCGGCACGCTGAAGCTGTCGGCGATTCCGAGCAGCTTCGCCCGCGCGCCCTACTCGTTGTCGAAGTGCAAGCAGCTCGAGACCAACGACAAGTACGCCGTGACGTTGCGCGTGCGGGTCTGGGACGCGAAGAAGCGGATGGGCGAGGACCGGCGAGCCATCGCGGTGCACCACGAGTCGGGGCAGCTGCCCGGTTTTCCGTTGCCGCTCAAGCCTTCGCATCCGGTGCCGGGCATGACGATCGACGGCACGTCACAGCCGGCGTACGCCGACCTGCAGGGCCGCGGCCGGCTTGCCCTCGTCTTCGGCGATGCCGACGGACGCGTGCACGCCATCGACCCGAAGACGCGGCGCGAGCTGCCCGGCTGGCCGGTGCTGACGAGGCGGACGCGTCCCGACCACGCCTACAAGGGAATCGATCCCGGGCACGAACCGATCCTCGTCCCGGTCGCCATTGGCGACTTGCGCCACAACGGCCAGCTCGACGTCGTCGCGACGTCGACCACCGGTCGGACCTATGTCTGGGACGCGCGCGGCCGCTTGCTCCATGGCTGGCCGAAGACCCTCGACAAGGCCGCGGTCACCCCGCGCATCCCGAGGCCACGCCTGCGGTTCACCCGGCTGCCACACCTCGGGGCCACCGCCGTACCTGTTCTCACTTCGCTCGCCGGCGGCAAGAAGCTCGACGTCGTGCAGGCGGCGTGGGATGGCGACGTCTATGCGTGGAACGCCGCCGGTCGCCGCGTCCCGGGCTGGCCGGTGCACGTGAACGGCAAGGCGCTGACGCCGCCGGGCGGCGACATACGCATCGACGACGCGAAGATCGACACACCACCCGCGGTCGCCTACCTCGACGGCACCGGAAAGCCGGACATCGTCGTCGTCAGCCAGTACGACTTCACTCCCGGCGCCGGCATCCAGGAAGCGGGTTACGGCAACGACTTCGCCTACAACGCGAAGGGCAAGCTTCTGCCCGGCTGGCCGGTGAGCAAGCAAAGCCTGATCGTCTACTACGGCTCGGCGCAGGAGTTCCTCACCGAAGGCTCGACCGCACCGGTGTCGGCCCGGGTCACCGGCAGCACCGACTCGGTCGCCGTCTCGCCAGGCATCTTCTCGGTCAGCTATCTGCTCGGACCCGACGGCGCGACGCAGACGACCTACGGACCGAATCCCAACCCGGCCGCAGGCATCTTCTCGGGCGCCTACGACCCGACGCAGCTGGCGAGCGGCAACCTGCCGGCCGACACCCCGGTGACGTTCACGACGACCGGCGCCTTCGGCCACTTCACCAGCTCGCCTTCGCTCGGTTATGCGCAGGCCGGATCCGGCGCCGCGACTGTCGCGACCGCGTTGTTGTTGAACGGCAGTGGCACGGCGATCGCGTCGTACGAGCGCGGGTACGACGCGGCATCGGGTGCGGACGCGCCGGGGTTCCCCGGTCACATGCAGGGACTCGAC
>JAFAQI010000450.1 GCA_019246495.1 Frankiales bacterium
ATCGCCCACGCGGCACTTGTGGTTCTGGTGATGGTCGCGTGCATCACGATGCTCGGCGCAGCGCTGGCCGCCGTGGCCGAGGACGACTTGAAACGGGTGCTCGCCTGGTCGACCGTCAGCCAGCTCGCCTACATGGCGGCCGGTCTCGCCGTTCGCGGCCGGACCGAGAGCGTCTACCACCTGCTCACCCACGCGGCGTTCAAGGCGTTGCTGTTCCTTGCCGCGGGATCGGTTCTGCGGTCCGTCGGCAGCAACTACATGAGCGACATGGGCGGGTTGTGGCGTCGCATGCCCGTCACCGCGGTGACGGCCGTTGTCGGGGCGGCGGCTTTGGCCGGGCTGCCGCCGTTCGCCGGAGCGTTCAGCAAGGACGGAATTCTCGCGGCCGCACGCGAGCGTGGCCAGTTGCTCGGCATGGCGGTCTACTTCGTCGGTCTCCTCACCGTCGTCGTGACGGCTGCCTACGTCACCCGCTTCGTGGTCCGCACGTTCTTCGGCACCTACCGCGGGCGGCTCGACCCGCACGAGTCGCCGTGGCCGATGACAGGTCCGCTCGTGCTGCTCGCCGTCGCGGCCGTCGGCCTCGGTGCACCGGTGCTTCCCGCGTCGTACGGCGTCCGCCGCTGGCTTTTCGAACCGTCCGGATCGCTGCCGTTGCACGTCGGCGTCAGCGGCGTCGCACTCACCAGCGGTCTCGCGCTGCTCGGCGTGCTGCTCGTCGCCGTGCCCTTCGCCCGTGCCCCGCAGACCGATCCGGTCGAGCGACTCGGCCGGTTGGCGACCCCGCTGCGGCGCGCGTTCTGGGTCGACGAGTTCTACGCCGCGGCCGTCGTGCGTCCCGTCCGTGCACTCGCAACGGCCGTCGGCGGCATCGACCGGCGCGGGGTGGACGGAACGGTCACCGGGATCGGCCGCGCCACGTCGGGGCTCGGGGGAGTGCTGCGTCTCGTCCAGGGCGGCAACGTGCAGGGCTACCTCAGCGGACTCGTGCTGAGTGTGGTCGTCGTCGCGGTGGCCGTCGCGGCGGTGGCGGCATGAGCCCGCTGCTGCCGGCGCTGCTCGGCGTACCGGCCGCGGGTGCCGCGGCTCTCGCCGTGCTTCCGCTGCGAGACCGTCCGTCCCGATGGGTCGGCGTGCTCACGTCGGCGGCGACGTTCGTCCTTGCCGTCGTCGTGACGGGGCGGTTCCACTACAACGCGGGTAGCCGGATGCAGGACGTCGTCGACGTCCGGTGGCTTCCGGCGATCGGCGTCCGTTTCCATCTCGGCGTCGACGGCATCAGCCTCCCGCTGGTCGTTCTCACCGGACTGCTGACACTGCTGTGCGCGGTCTACACCGTGACGTCGCCGCCCGCGGCCGGCCGGGTGCGGCAGCTCCTCGCGCTGACGCTGCTGCTCGAGGTCGGTGTCATCGGCACGTTCCTCGCGCTCGACCTCGTGCTGTTCTTCCTGTTCTTCGAGGTCGTGCTGATCCCGATGTACTTCCTCATCGCCGTGTGGGGCGGCCCCGGGCGCAGTCCGGCAGCGCTGAAGTTCATCCTCTACACGTTGCTCGGCTCGGGGCTGATGCTCGTCGGCTTCCTCGTCATCTACGCCGCCGCGGGCACCTTCGACATGACGGCTCTGTCGGCGAGGCACGGCCGGGGCATCGGTGCCGGCGCGCAGCTGTTCGCTTTCGTGCTCCTCCTGCTCGGGTTCGGCATCAAGAGCCCGATGTGGCCGTTGCACACCTGGCTCCCCGACGCGCACACCGAAGCGCCGACCATCGGATCCGTCCTGCTCGCGGGCGTGCTGCTCAAGATGGGCACTTACGGTCTCGTCCGCATCGCGATCACGGAGGTGCCGGACGGCGCTCGCCGGGCCGCGCCCGCGCTCGGCATCCTCGCGGTCGTCGGCATCGCCTACGCCACCCTCGCCTGCCTCTCGATCGTGCAGGGCAGCGGCGACCTCAAGCGACTGATCGCGTTCTCCTCCGTCGGTCACATGGGCTTCGTGCTCCTCGGCATCGCGACGCTCACACCGGTCGGCGTGCAGGGTGCGCTGATCGGCAACATCGCGCACGGCGTCATCACGGGACTGCTCTTCTTCCT
>JAFAQI010000175.1 GCA_019246495.1 Frankiales bacterium
AGCAGGCGGCGCGCGCCCTCGACCGCTACGAGCTCGCTCGCGCATCCGAGCAGCCGTTCGAGACACTCTCGGGCGGCCAGCAGGCGCGGTTGCAGATCCTGCTGCTCGAGCTGGCCGGCGCGACGCTGCTGCTCCTCGACGAGCCGACCGACAACCTCGACGTCATGTCGGCGGAGGCGCTCGAAGACGGCCTGGAAGCGTTCGACGGCACCGTGCTGGCGGTCACTCACGACCGCTGGTTCGCGCGGTCGTTCGACCGGTTCCTGGTGTTTAGCTCCGACGGATCCGTGGTCGAGACGAGCGAGCCGGTCTGGGACGAGGCCCGGGTCGTCCGGCAGCGCTGACGGCTCTTTGACCGGCTTCCGGGGCCCTGGGTATCGTGGGTCGGCCGGCCAGGCAGGCTCTCGCGTGCCTCCGCCCGGCTCGAACGTCACCATCCCGAAGCAATCGAAGGCAGATTCGTGCGCACCTACCAACCCAAGCCCGGCCAGATCCAGCGGCAGTGGCACGTCATCGACGCCACTGACGTTGTGCTCGGCCGGCTGGCGAGCCAGGCTGCCCGGCTGCTGCGCGGCAAGCACAAGGCCATCTATGCCCCGCACGTCGACACCGGTGACTTCGTCATCATCGTCAACGCCGCGAAGGTCGCGCTGACCGGCAACAAGCGCGCCGCCAAGGTTGCCTATCGGCACTCCGGCTACCCCGGTGGCCTGAAGGCCGTGCCCTACTCCGAACTGCTCGAGAAGCGGCCGGAGCGCGCTGTCGAGAAGGCGATCGTCGGCATGCTCCCGCACACGACGCTCGGCCGGCAGATGGCGGGCAAGCTCAAGGTCTACGCCGGGCCATCCCATCCGCACCAGGCCCAGCAGCCCGTGCCCTACGAGATCACGCAGGTGTCGCAGTGACCGAGATCGACCCCGAGACCCCGACCGACCAGGCGCTCGTCACCGAGGCGATCGAGGAAGGCGAAGCGACCGCTTTGCCCGAGGCCGTCGACGTACCGGAGCCGGCCGAGGCTCCCGCCGCCGAGCAGGTCGCCCCGCGTCCCCGCCCGGTCATCGGCGGTCCGGTCGGCGCCACCGGCCGGCGCAAGGAAGCCATCGCGCGCGTCCGGCTCGTGCCGGGCAACGGCACCTGGACGATCAACGGCCGCACCCTCGAGGACTACTTCCCCAACAAGGTGCACCAGCAGGCGGTCAACGAGCCGCTCAAGACGCTCGACGTCGCCGACCATTACGACGTCCTCGTGCGGGTGCAGGGCGGTGGCGTGTCCGGCCAAGCCGGTGCCGTGCGACTCGGCATCGCGCGTGCGCTGACGCAGACCGATGATGACGCCCGTCCGCCGCTGAAGAAGGCCGGCTTCCTCACCCGTGACGCCCGGGCCAAGGAGCGTCGCAAGGACGGGCTGAAGAAGGCCCGCAAGGCTCCGCAGTACTCCAAGCGCTGATCCGCCGGCTGCGTTCTCGTCGCCTGACGTGAGGCTGTTCGGCACGGATGGCGTGCGCGGGGTCGCCAACGTCGACCTCACCGCTGACCTCGCCCTCGGCCTCGCGCGCGCTGCCGTCGCGGAGCTCGCGCCGCCGGGCAGCCGGCCGCTTGCTGTCGTCGGGCGCGACCCGCGGCCATCGGGTGAGCTGCTCGAGTCCGCGGTAGTCGCGGGCCTGCTCGCGTCGGGCGCCGACGTCGTCCGGCTCGGCGTTGTCCCGACGCCCGCGGTTGCGCACGCGCTGACGGTGCCGCTCGTCGGCGACGCCGTCGCGACGGTGGGCGTCATGATCTCCGCGAGCCACAACCCCATGCCGGACAACGGAATCAAGTTCTTCGGGCCGGGTGGCGTCAAGCTGTCGGACGCGGTCGAGGAGCGCATCGAGCAACGCCTCGACGAAGCACGAGAGCAGCCGAGTGGCACCGACGTCGGCCGCCTGCGCGGAGATCTGTCGGGCGACACGGGGTGGTACGTCGACCACGTCACGAAGTCCATCGACCGCTCGCTGTCCGGCATCCGTGTGGTCGTCGACTGCGCCAACGGTGCTGCTGCGATCGTCGCGCCGGCGGCCTATCGCGCGGCCGGCGCCGATGTCGTCGTCATCAACGACGACCTCTCCGGCGAACGCATCAATGACAACTGCGGTGCAACGCATCTCGACGGGCTTCGCACAGCGGTCGTGCAGAACGGTGCCGACCTCGGCCTCGCGCACGACGGTGACGCCGACCGCTGCCTCGCGGTCGACGCCGCGGGCGAGGTCGTCGACGGCGACCAGATCCTCGCCGTGCTCGCACTCGCGTTGCACGAGCGCGGCGCGCTTGCCAACAACACGGTCGTCGCCACCGTGATGAGCAACCTCGGCTTCCGGCAGGCGATGGCCGCCGCGGGCATCGAGGTGGCCGAGACGCCGGTCGGCGATCGCTACGTGCTCGAGCGCATGCGCAGCGACGGCCTCGCGATCGGTGGTGAGCAGTCCGGGCATCTCGTGATTGCCGCGCATGCGCAGACCGGGGACGGCATCCTGGCCGGCCTGCACCTGATGGCTCGCATGGCGGAGACCGGCTGTTCGTTGGCCGATCTCGCGTCGGTCGTCGTACGCCTTCCGCAGGTGCTCGTCAATGTGCGCGTGACCGACAAGGCTGCCGCGATGGCAGCGCTCGACGGGCTCGTCGGCGACGCGCAACGCGAGCTCGGCGACACCGGCCGGATTCTTGTCCGGCCGAGCGGCACCGAGCCGCTGTTGCGCATCATGGTGGAGGCACCGAGCGAGACGATCGCCCGCTCGGTCGCGGACCGTCTCGCCGCTCAGCTGTAGAGGAGCGAACCGGGAGTCGTGAGCAGCTCGCCGGTCTCGAGCCACGTCTTCAGCCCCGACAGGATCATTGGCCATCCGCCGTAGAGCTGTTCGTTCGCGCCTTCGCGCAGCTCGTC
>JAFAQI010000374.1 GCA_019246495.1 Frankiales bacterium
CCCGCCCGCGTGCAGCTCGGTGTCCGCCTGCGCGTAGCGGCGCATCGCCCGGTCACGGACCTCGGGGTCGGTCGACGCCATCTCCGCCTCGGCGGCTCGCATCCGGCGTACGACGTCGTCGAGGCCGCGCGCGGAGAGGATCCGGTCGCGCGAGAGCACCTCGAGGTCGCCGGTGCGCGGGTCCTGCGGCAGGTAGCCGACGGTCGAGGTGCGCTCGACCTGGCCGGCGGCCGCGGTGCCCTCGCCGGCGAGGACGCGGCAGAGCGTGGTCTTGCCGGCGCCGTTACGCCCGACGAGACCGATGCGGTCGCCGGGGCCGACGCGGAAGGTGGCGGCCTCGAGCAGCAGGCGCGCACCGGCGCGCAACTCGAGACCGGTGACGGTCAACATGTGGGAGAGCTCCTTGGTGACTGGCGGCGGACACGGCGACGAGGCCCACCGTCAGCGGTACGACGATGGGCGGCCGGCCACTCAGCTCGCCAAGGTCACAAGGAAACTCTACCCACAAGGTCGAGTGCGACGTTTGTCGTGTATTCCGGCGCCCGGAAACACGTCAAACGTCGCACTCGACTTGCCTTGCGGGGTCAGATCAGGACGTCGCTCCGACGCCCACCGCGCCGGCGATCCCAGCGGTCGTTACGCCCGCCGCGGTGTTGCACTGGGTGGGCGAGGTGACCTCGAACGCCAGGACGCCGTTCGCGGTGTCGCCGACCGGGAACCACGGGCTGTCGGTGCTGACCGTCACCGGCGTGCCGGTCGGCGAGGTCGGCTGCAGGACCACGCTCGGGACCACGACGCCGCTCAGCGCGACGCCGGCACCGGCCGACTGCGTCGTGTAGGAGATGACCGTGTGGGTGCCGCCGGCCCAGGTGACGATCGCCGTGCCGCTGGTCGTTCCGGCGGCACACGAGTTGCCCGGCACCTGGCCGGTGCCGGTCGACGCCGGCTCCTGGTAGGTCTGGCCGGCGATCGTCTCGATGTTGCCCGCGGAGATGGAACCGGTCGCCGGGGCGCTGAGGTTGGACTGGCAGTTGCTGAGGGCTCCGGAGAAGCTGTAGCCGAAGCTCGACGACGTACCGGGGCCGTTGGGGGCGAACTTGGCCGTGCCTTGCAGTGCGCACCCACCGCCGGCTGGGGCTGCCGAGGCGGTCACCGGAAAGGCGACGGCGGCCGTGCACGCCGCGCTGGCGATCGCGATGGACAGGGAACGACGCATCGAGGGCTACCTCCCACAGAAAATGGGTCACCCGGGGGTTAGGTGACCCTGTCGTCGTGGATACAACCGGGCGGCGCCGGGCCGCGCAAGGGAGGTAGGACGGGCAGGTCAGACGTTGAAACCGAGCGCACGGAGCTGCTCGCGGCCGTCGTCGGTGATCTTGTCGGGGCCCCACGGCGGCATCCAGACCCAGTTGATCGTCACGCCGTTGGTGAGGCCGTCGAGCGCGCTCGTCGCCTGGTCCTCGATGACGTCGGTCAGCGGGCAGGCCGCCGACGTGAGCGTCATGTCGATGACGGCGGCGTTGTCGTCGTCGATCGTTACGCCGTAGACGAGGCCGAGGTCGACCACGTTGATGCCGAGCTCCGGGTCGACGACGTCCTTCATCGCCTCGAGGATGTCCTCGGGCTTCGGAGCCGTCTGCGTGGCTGCCTCGGTCATGCCGCTCCCTCACTCGTCGCGCCGGCTCCAGTGTCACCCGCGGTGCCGGACGCCTGTGACACCGCGTCCTTCCACGCCATCCAGGCGAGCAGCGCGCACTTCACGCGCGCGGTCAGTCGGGAGACGCCGCGGAACGCGACCGCGTCCTCCAGCACGTCTTCGTCGGGCTCCAGCTCGCCGCGGGAGTGCATCAAGCGCAGGAACTCGTCATGGATCGACAACGCGTCGTCGACGGTCTTGCCGATGAGCAGATCCGTCATGACGCTCGCGGACGCCTGGCTGATCGAGCAGCCTTCGCCGTCGTACGAGACATCCTCGACGGTGCGGCCGGTGAGATGAACGCGCAGCGTGATCTCGTCGCCGCAGGTCGGGTTGAGATGGCGCACCTCGGCCTCGAACGGCTCGCGCAGGCCGCGGTGGTGCGGGTGCTTGTAGTGATCGAGGATGATCTCCTGATAGATGGACTCGTCCGTCACGTGAAGAACCGCCTCACGTGGTCGAGACCCGTAACAAGGGCGTCGATGTCGGCGGTCGTGCTGTACAGGTGCACCGAGGCGCGGGTGGTCGCGGGTACGCCGTAACGCAGGCAGGCCGGCCGTGCGCAGTGGTGCCCGACACGAACCGCAATGCCGCGCTCGTCGAGCAGCTGGCCGACGTCATGCGGATGAATGCCTTGCAGCGCAAAGGAAATCGCGCCGCCGCGCTCGTCGTTGGTGGTCGGCCCGATGATGCGCAAGCCATCGACCTGCTGAAGCGCATTCAAGGCGTACGCCGTGAGCTCGTGCTCATGCGCGCGGACGTTGTCCATGCCGAGGTCGGTGAGGTAGTCGACCGCCGCGCCGAGGCCGACCGCCTGGGCGATCGGCGGCGTCCCGGCTTCGTACTTGTGCGGCAGCGCGGCCCAGGTCGAGCCCGCCATGGTGACCTCGTCGATCATCTCCCCGCCACCGAGGAACGGCGGCAGTTGCTCGAGGAGGTCCGCGCGACCCCAGAGCACGCCGATGCCGGTCGGCCCGCACATCTTGTGGCCGGTGAACGCGACGAAGTCGACATCGAGGGCTTGCACGTCGACACCCATGTGCGGCACCGACTGAGAGGCGTCGAGAACGACGTAGGCGCCGACCGAGCGAGCCTTCGCGGCGACGACATCGACGGGGTTGACCGTGCCGAGCAGGTTGGACTGATGAACGAAGGCGACGACCTTCGTGCGCTTGGTGACGACGCGGTCGAGGTCAGCGAGGTCGAGCCGACCGTCGTCGGTGAGGCCGATCCACTTCAGCGTCGCGCCCGTCCGCGTGCACGCAAGCTGCCACGGCACGAGATTGCTGTGGTGCTCCATCTCGGTGACGACGACCTCGTCACCGGGGCCGAGCGGCAAAACGTAGGACAGCAGGTTGAGGGCCTCGGAGGAGTTCTTCGTGAAGACGATCTCGCGGCGGTCCGCCGCGTTGACGAACGCGGCGACCTTGTCCCGCGCGCCTTCGTAGAGGGCCGTCGCCTCCTCTGCCAGCGTGTGGATGCCACGGTGGACGTTGGCGTTGTGCAGCTCGTAGTAGTCGCGGAGCGCATCGAGGACCTGCGTCGGCTTCTGCGAGGTCGCCGCGTTGTCGAGGTAGACCAGCGGCACGCCAGGGCGGACCTCCCGGTCAAGGATCGGGAAGTCCTTGCGCACGCGGGCGACATCGAGGCTCACGAAGCCGGCTCCTGCTCAGCTTCCGGGGCGGCGTCGGCGGCGGCGGGGCCGGCGCCCTTGACCCACTGGTCATAGCCCTCCGCCTCGAGCCGGTCGGCGAGCTCGGGGCCACCTTCTTCGACGATGCGGCCGTTGACGAAGACGTGGACGTAGTCGGGCTTGATGTAGCGCAGGATGCGCGTGTAGTGCGTGATCAGCAGCGTCCCGGTCGTGCCGCTCTCGCGGACGCGGTTGACGCCCGCCGAGACGACGCGAAGCGCATCGACGTCGAGGCCTGAGTCGGTCTCGTCGAGGATCGCGACCTTGGGCTTGAGCAGCTCGAGCTGGAGGACCTCGAACCGCTTCTTCTCACCGCCGGAGAAGCCCTCGTTGACCGAGCGCTCCTTGAACGAGGGGTCGATCGCAAGCTGCTCGAACGCCGCCGCGAGATCCTTGACCCACGTGCGGAGCTTCGGCGCCTCGCCTTGCACGGCGGTGACCGCCGTACGCAGGAAGTTCGAGACGCTGACACCCGGAACCTCGACGGGATACTGCATCGCCAGGAAGAGGCCGGCCCGCGCCCGCTCGTCGACACTCATGGTGAGCACGTCCGCGCCGTCGAGGGTGACCGAGCCGGCGGTGACGTGGTAGCGCGGGTGACCGGCAACGGAGTAGGCGAGAGTCGACTTGCCGGAGCCGTTCGGGCCCATGATCGCGTGCGTCTCGCCCTGCTTCACGGTGAGGTCGACGCCGCGCAAGATCTCGCGCGCGCCGTCCGCTCCACCGTCGACGCTGACGTGGAGGTCCTTGATCTCGAGCGTCGCCATGCTGTCTAGAACTCCTTCAGGGCGACGAATATGTCGTCACCGTCGATCTTCACGGGGTAGGTGGGAACCGGCTGGTTGGCCGGCAGGCCGGTCGGGCGGCCGGTGCGCAGGTCGAAGCGCGACCCGTGCAGCCAGCATTCGATGGTGCCGTTGTCGACCTCACCGTCGGACAGCGCGACGTCGGCGTGCGAGCAGATGTCGGAGATGGCGAACACCTGGCCCTCGCTCTTGACGACGCAGACGGGTACGCCGTCGATCTCGAGAGCGATGGCCGACTCGTCGGTCAGGTCCGCGGCCGCGCAGGCACGCACGTAGTCGCTCATGCGGGCAGCTTTCCGGAGCGGGCCAGCTCGTCGTCGACCGCGGCCATCAGCCGCTGCTCGATGTCGGGCAGCCCGATCCGCTCGATGATGTCGGCGAAGAAACCGCGTACGACGAGTCGGCGCGCGGTGCCTTCGTCGATGCCGCGAGCCATCAGATAGAACAGCTGCTCGTCGTCGAAGCGGCCGGTTGCGCTTGCGTGACCCGCGCCGACGACCTCGCCGGTCTCGATCTCGAGGTTGGGCACCGAGTCGGCGCGAGCGCCCTCAGTGAGCAGCAGGTTGCGGTTGAGTTCGTAGGTGTCCGTGCCGACGGCGTCCGCGCGGATGACGACGTCGCCGATCCACACCGTGTGCGCCCGCTCGCCTTGCAGCGCGCCCTTGTAGGTCACCCGGCTCTTGCAGTGCGGCTGGTCGTGGTCGACGAGCAGTCGGTGTTCGAGGTGCTGGCCGCCGTCGGCGTAGAACAGGCCGAGCAGCTCGACGTCACCCCCGGGGCCGGCGAAATGCACGCGCGGGTTGATGCGGACAAGGTCGCCGCCGAACGTGACGACGACGGACTTGTAAGTCGCGTCCCGGCCGACACAGGCAACGTGATGCGCGAGATGAACGGTGTCGTCGTCCCAGTCATGGACGCTGACGAACG
>JAFAQI010000375.1 GCA_019246495.1 Frankiales bacterium
GCAGCCATCGCGGCCGGGACGCGCATCGTCGTGCTGTCGGACCGCGACAGCGACTCGGAGCTCGCGCCGATACCGTCGCTGCTGCTGACCTCCGCGGTGCACCACCATCTGATCCGCGAGAAGTCCCGGACCACGGTCGGCCTCATCATCGAGACCGGCGACGTGCGCGAGGTGCACCACGTCGCGTTGCTCGTCGGCTACGGCGCGGCAGCCGTCAACCCCTACCTCGCTATGGAGACCGTTGAGGACCTCGTCCGCAGCGGCGTGATCGACCTGCCCGCGGACAAGGCGATCCGCAACTACATCAAGGCGCTCGGCAAGGGCGTGCTCAAGGTGATGTCGAAGATGGGCGTCTCGACCGTGGCTTCCTACACGGGCGCGCAGATCTTCGAGGCGATCGGTCTCGCCCACGACCTTGTCGACGACTACTTCACCGGCACGACATCTCGGCTCGGCGGCGTCGGCCTCGACGTACTTGCCGAGGAAGTTGCGGCGCGGCACCGGCACGCCTACCCGCGCATTCCGCACAAGCACCGCCGGCTGGGGATCGGCGGCGAGTACCAGTGGCGCCGCGAGGGCGAGCTGCACCTGTTCAACCCGCACACCGTGTTCAAGCTGCAGCACGCCACGCGTTCCGGACGGTACGACGTCTACAAGGACTACAGCCGCGCGGTCGACGCGCAGAGCGAACGCCTGATGACCCTGCGCGGTCTCTTCCGTCTCAAGGCGGGCGAGCGGCCGCCGGTGCCGATCGACGAGGTCGAGCCGGCGTCGGAGATCGTCCGGCGGTTCGCGACCGGGGCGATGTCCTACGGGTCGATCAGCGCCGAGGCGCACGAGACGCTTGCGATCGCGATGAACCGGCTCGGTGGCAAGAGCAACACCGGTGAGGGCGGCGAGGACACCGACCGGCTGCACGACCCCGAGCGACGCTCCGCCATCAAGCAGGTGGCGTCCGGCCGGTTCGGCGTGACGAGCGACTACCTGACCAACGCGGACGACCTGCAGATCAAGATGGCGCAGGGCGCGAAGCCCGGCGAAGGCGGGCAGCTGCCGGGTCACAAGGTCTACCCGTGGATCGCGAAGACCCGTCACTCCACGCCGGGCGTGGGGCTCATCTCGCCTCCGCCGCACCACGACATCTACTCGATCGAGGACCTCAAGCAGCTCATCCACGACCTGAAGAACGCCAACCCCTCGGCGCGCGTGCACGTGAAGCTCGTCGCCGAGGTTGGAGTCGGCACTGTCGCGGCTGGCGTCAGTAAGGCGCACGCCGACGTCGTACTGATCTCGGGGCACGATGGCGGCACGGGCGCGTCACCGCTCACGTCGCTCAAGCACGCGGGTGCCCCGTGGGAGCTCGGCCTGGCCGAGACGCAGCAGACGCTCATGCTCAACGGTCTGCGCGACCGCATCGTCGTACAGGTCGACGGCCAGATGAAGACCGGTCGCGACGTCGTGATCGCGGCGCTGCTCGGCGCCGAAGAGTTCGGCTTCGCGACTGCACCACTCGTCGTGTCGGGCTGCATCATGATGCGCGTCTGCCACCTCGACACGTGTCCGGTCGGGGTTGCGACGCAGAACCCGGAGCTGCGCAAGCGGTTCACCGGCAAGCCGGAGTTCGTGGTCAGCTTCTTCGAGTTCATCGCGGAGGAGGTGCGCGAGCATCTCGCGGCGCTCGGATTCCGGTCCATCGCGGAGGCCGTCGGCCACGCCGAGCTGCTCGACACGACCGACGCGGTGTCGCACTGGAAGGCGAGCGGGCTCGACCTGTCGCCGATCCTGCACGTGCCGGACGTCGAAGGTCCGCGGTTGTGCACTGCGAGCCAGGACCACGGTCTCGACAAGGCGCTGGACAACACGCTGATCCAGCTGTGCGAAGGCGCGCTCTCGAGCATGCAGGCAGTGACGCTGGAGCTGCCGATCCGCAACGTCAACCGCACGGTGGGCACGATGCTCGGGCACGAGGTCACCAAGCGCTGGGGTGACGAAGGGTTGCCCGACGACACGATCGACGTCACGTTCACCGGCTCCGCCGGCCAGTCGTTCGGTGCGTTCGTTCCCCGCGGCATCACGCTACGGCTGGTCGGCGACGCCAACGACTACGTCGGCAAGGGCTTGTCCGGCGGGCGGCTCGTGCTGCGGCCGGCGGCGGATGCACCGTTCCGCGCCGAGGACAACATCATCGCCGGCAACGTCATCCTCTACGGCGCCACCGGCGGTGAGCTGTTCGTCCGCGGCGTCGTCGGTGAGCGCTTCTGCGTCCGCAACTCAGGCGCTACGGCTGTTGTCGAGGGCGTGGGGGACCACGCCTGCGAGTACATGACCGGCGGCCGCGTCGTGATCCTCGGCCCGACCGGCCGCAACGTTGCCGCCGGCATGAGCGGTGGCGTCGCCTACGTGTTCGACCTCGCCGAGCAACGGGTCAACGGCGAGATGGTCGACGTCGAGCCGTTGGACGACGACGACCGGGAGTTCCTGCACGACGTGGTGACAAGACATGCGGGGGAGACGGCGTCGACGGTCGCGACCGCTCTGCTGGCCGACTGGGCGATGGCGGTGGAACGGTTCACCAAGATCATGCCGCGCGACTACAAGCGGGTGCTCGAAGCGGCGCGCGCGGCTGAGTCGCAGGGCATCGACGTCGACACCGCGGTGATGGCGGCGGCTCATGGCTGACCCCCGCGGGTTCCTGACCACACCGCGCGAGACTCCGACGCGGCGCCCAGTCGACGTACGCATCCTCGACTGGCACGAGGTCTACGAGGACTTCGCGCACGACCGGCTGCAGAAGCAGGCGGGTCGCTGCATGGACTGCGGCATCGCGTTCTGCCACCAGGGCTGCCCGCTCGGCAACCTCATCCCCGAGTGGAACGATCTCGTCTGGCGCGACGACTGGCGGGAAGCGATCGAGCGCCTGCACGCGACGAACAACTTTCCGGAGTTCACCGGGCGGCTATGCCCGGCGCCGTGTGAGACCGCCTGCGTCCTCGGCATCAACCAGGACCCGGTCACGATCAAGCAGGTCGAGGTCGAGATCGTCGACCGCGCCTGGGACGAGGGCTGGATCACGCCGCAGGTGCCGGAACGGCTGTCGGGCAAGACCGTCGCCGTAGTCGGCTCCGGACCCGCGGGGCTCGCGGCGGCGCAGCAGCTGACTCGTGCCGGGCACACGGTCGCGGTGTTCGAGCGCGCCGACCGCATCGGCGGCCTGCTGCGCTACGGCATCCCCGAGTTCAAGATGGAGAAGCGCCACCTCGACCTGCGGCTCCAGCAGATGCGCGACGAGGGCACCCGCTTCCGCCCGGGTGTCAACGTGGGCGTGGACATCACGGCCGAGCAGCTGCGCAAGCGCTACGACGTCGTCGTACTCGCGGGTGGGGCGACGGCGCCGCGCGACCTGCCGGTGCCGGGACGCGAGCTGGCCGGCATTCACCCGGCGATGGACTATCTGCCGTGGTCCAACCGGGTGCAGGAAGGCGACCCGGTCGTGGACGAGACCGGCGAGCCGCCGATCACCGCCAAGGGCAAGGACGTGGTGATCATCGGCGGCGGCGACACGGGTGCCGACTGCCTGGGTACGGCGATCCGCCAGGGTGCGCGTTCAGTGACGCAGCTGGAGATCCTTGCGCGGCCGCCGGACGCCCGCAGCGACGTGATGCCGTGGCCGACGTATCCGATGATCTTCCGCATCTCGAGCGCGCACGAAGAGGGCGGCGACCGCGTCTTCGCGGTTGGCACGCAGCGCTTCGAAGACGACGGTTCGGGCAACGTCCGCGCACTCGTCATCGCGGAGGTGGACGAGAAGTTCCAGCCCGTGCCGGGCACCGAGCGCGAGCTGCCGGCTCAGCTCGTGCTGCTGGCGATGGGTTTCGTCGGGCCGGAGCGCGGGCCGCTCCTCGACGGTCTCGGCGTGGAGCTTGACCAGCGCGGCAACGTGGCCCGCGGCGAGGACTGGGCCACCTCCGTGCCGGGAGTCTTCGCCTGCGGCGACATGGGTCGCGGGCAGTCGCTGATCGTCTGGGCGATTGCCGAGGGACGCGCGTGTGCGTCGGCGGTTGACCGCTATCTGATGGGCGACACGCAGCTGCCCACGCCCATCCAGCCGACCGACCGCCCCATCGCCTGAGGGCCGGTACGACGGTCGCCGCTGCTGCTGTCGGTGGTCAGTACTTTGGACCGACGAAATCGTCGAGAGCTGCTACCGAATCCCGGCGGGCGACCGAGATCGAGTTCCAGCGGTTCTGCTTCCACGCGATGCCCAACAGGTCGAGCGCATCGGTGAAGATGCCGCGGATGTCGTCGGAGACGTTGCTGAAGAAGTACCGCGGATAGGTGTAGCGCTTCACCGTGCCGCCGACGCGGCGCTCGGTCCAGTTCGTGATGCGGCATCCGTCGGAGTGGATGAGCCCGCGGATCAACGGCCGAGGATCCGTCGCCACGAGGTCCCGTTGCCACTCCGCAAGCTCGATCTTTCGGGTGTGCTTCATCCCTGGCCCGTGCTGTGGGAACAGACAGAGCCAATGCCGGGAGGTGGACTCGACCGTGACACACGCCGCGTCAGCGCGTGATCGATAGCAGACCGACGCCCCTAGCGTCGCGCGAAGGGACCATTCGACTTCGGCCATCACCCCGACGTAGTCGGTGCAACAGCAGATGCCCAACGAATGGCTCCTGCCGTTGCGCCGGATGTGCCCGTCGCCGAGATACTGCCCGAGCAAGTAGACGTATGCCTCGACGTCCGGCGGTGGGATGTCGTCGCAGCGAAAGCAGCGGATGGTGTCGGACCGGTGCCGCGGCTGGAGTCGCTGTTGCCAGCGATAGGTGCTGTTGTAGCCCACGCCCAGCATGCGACAAACGTCGCGCCGGCTGAGTCCGGCATCGAGCAGATCAAGTGCGGTCTGGCGGGTCGATACAGGGTGCATTCCCCATCGTTGCGCCGAGGTCCGACAGTTTCCGTCGACAGTGCCGGGAGCGGGATTCGAACCCGCACGCCCTTTCGGACGGCGCCTTTTGAGAGCGCTATGTCTACCGTTCCATCATCCCGGCCCCTTGCTGACACCTCAAAGTAGCCGAACCAACTGACAAGTGGCCGGATCGCTACCCTCTGCTGCGTGACGACGCAACGGCGCGTCCTCGTCGCGGAGGACGAGGCACTCATCCGCCTCGACCTCAAGGAGATGCTCGAGGAAGAGGGCTACGAGGTCGTCGGCGAAGCCGGTGACGGTGAGCAGGCCGTCAAGCTCGCCGAGGAGCTGCGACCCGATCTCGTGATCCTCGACGTCAAGATGCCGGTGCTCGACGGCATCTCCGCGGCCGAGCGGATCGTCGGTCAGCGCATCGCTCCGGTCGTCATGCTCACGGCCTTCTCACAGCGGGAGCTCGTCGAGCGCGCGGTCGACGCCGGCGCCATGGCCTACCTCGTCAAGCCGTTCGCCAAGAGCGACCTGCTGCCCACCATCGAGGTCGCCGTCAGCCGCCACGCGCAGATCACGGCCCTCGAGGCCGAGGTGGGCGACCTGCAGGACCGCCTGGAGACCCGCAAGGTGGTCGACCGCGCCAAGAGCCGGCTCCAGGCCGACCGCGGGATGTCGGAACCCGACGCGTTTCGGTGGATCCAGAAGACGTCGATGGACCGCCGTACGTCGATGCGGGCGGTCGCGGAGGGCGTCATTGCGGGGACGGACGCCCCCGATGGGTGACAAATCCGGATCGAATGCAGATCACGACACGAGCACGGTGGTTCTCCTTTACCGGCTTGACGCGCTAGGTTTCCCTCGCCCACGTCTAGATCGCTCGAGCAGTCGGCCTCTTCGTCGGCGGCATTGAGCAGAGAGGACACATGCATGGACCGCAAGTTCATCGTCCGTGCCGCGCTCCCCATCGCGCTCGGTGCGGTCGCCCTCACCGCCTGCAGCGGCAGTAGCGGAAGCGGCAGCACTGGCAACAATGGTGGTGGCGGCAAGAAGACCTACACCATCGGCTTCCAGGGCCCGCTGTCCGGCGGCAACGCCGCGCTCGGCATCAACGAGAAGGACGGCGCGCAGCTCGCCATCGACCAGGCCAACGCGAAGGGCGACCTGCCGTTCAAGCTGCAGCTCAAGCCCGCCGACGACCAGGGCAGCGCCGATGGCAGCCCGCCGGCCGCTCGTAGCCTCATCGGCGACTCCAACGTCATTGCCGTCGTCGGCCCGTCGTTCTCCGGCGCCAGCGACGCTGCGGGCAAGCTTTACAGCCAGGCGAACCTGCTGATGGTGACGCCCTCCGCAACACTGCCGGACCTCGTCAACCACGGGTTCACGACCTTCTACCGAGCCGTGGCCGACGACTTCGCGCAGGGCCCGCCGGACGCCGACTACCTCATCAAGAAGGCCGGCGCCAAGAAGGTCTTCCTGATCGACGACACCACTGACTACGGCAAGGGCCTCGCGAGTGCGTTCAAGGGCGAGCTCTCAAAGGCTGGCGGAAAGCTGGCCGGGAGCGACTCTGCTCCGCAGACCTCGACCTGCATCCCGGGTGCGACCGGCAGCACGTCGCAGTACCCGTCCGAGGCGAGCAAGGTGAAGAGCTCCGGTGCGGACTCGGTCTTCTACGCCGGCTACTACTGCGACTTCGCGCTCCTGGCGAAGGCTCTTCGCAACGCCGGCTTCAAGGGCCAGCTCATGTCGGGCGACGGCTCGGACGACAGCAAGTACGTCCAGGGCGCCGGCGCGGCCAACGCCAACGGCACGCTGCTGTCGTGCCAGTGCAGCGACATCGCGTCCAACCCGAACGGCGCGTCGTTCATCAGCGCCTACAAGTCGGCCTTCCACGTCGACCCGGGTGCCTACTCGGCAGAGTCCTTCGACGTGACCAACGCGGTCATCTCGGTGCTCAAGGGCCTGGGGAGTAACCCGACCCGGCAGGCCGTGGTCAGCGCGTTCGCGAGCGTGAACTACCAGGGTCTGACCAAGGCGATCACCTTCGGCTCGGATCACAACCTCAAGGTCCAGACGGCGTTCCTCTACAAGGTCGTCAACGGCAAGATCACCTACGTCGGCGACCTGTCGAAGCTGGTCTGACATCTGACCGCCGTGGGGTGACCGGGCCACCGGTCACCCCGCGGCGCGACAGGGGCCACCCATGTGCTTCACCCATAACTTCTGGTCTCTGACCATCGACGGGCTGAACAACGGGTTCCTCTACGCCCTGATCGCCCTCGGCTACACCCTCGTCTACGGCGTCCTGCAGCTCATCAACTTCGCGCACAGCGAGGTGTTCATGAGCGGCGGCTTCGCCGGCCTTTTCCTCACCCAGTGGTGGGTCGGGAGCGGCACCCCGGGGGGTGCCGAGTCGATCGCACTCGTCGTCTGCGGCACCGCGGTCGGTGCCGTCACCGGTGGCACCGTCGCGTTCCTGCTCGAGCGGGTCGCTTACCGGCCGCTACGCCGCCGCAATGCGCCGCGCCTGGCGTTCCTCATCACGGCCATCGGTGCGTCGTTCTTCCTCTTCAGCCTTGCCGGCAAGCTGTTCGGGCGTGACGCTCAGGGCATCCCGACCCTCTACGGCAACGGCAAGCTGTTCAGCGTCTTCGGCGGCGACGTCCACCTCTACGACGTCATCGTCGCCGGTTCCGCATGCGCGATGCTGCTGGTTCTCGACCGCCTCGTCGCCCGGACCAAGCTCGGCCAGGGCATCCGCGCGGTCGCCCAGGACGCCGAAACGGCCAGCCTCATGGGCGTCAACATCGACCGCATCATCTCACAGACGTTCGTCATCGGCGGGTTGCTCGGCGGTGCCGCCGGCTTCCTGTTCGGCATCGCCAACAACGTCGGCTACACCATGGGATTCGTCCCCGGCCTCAAAGCGTTCACGGCGGCTGTTCTGGGCGGCATCGGGAACATCCGCGGGGCGATGCTTGGCGGCATCGCGCTCGGCCTGGTCGAAAACTGGGGCGTCACCTGCGTCCGCAACTCCTGGCGTGACGTCATCGCCTTCGCGATCCTCGTTTTGATCCTCATGTTCCGGCCGACTGGCCTGCTGGGCGAGCGGCTGGGGAGGTCCGCATGACCGTCAGCGAGGCTGCCCGCCCCGGCGGCCCGACCCGGACCCGCGAACTGCTGCAGCACCGCGAGCTGCGCCGGTTGCTCGGCTGGCTCGGCGGCGGCGTGCTGCTCGCCGTCATGACCGGCCCCCAGGGAGTGATCGGCCAGCCCACCTACGCGATTTCGCACGCGCTGCGCGGCGGCCACCTCGTCACCTGCCTCGTCGTCGGCGTCGTCATGTGGGGGCTCTCGGTCGGCTGGAGCCACGGACGCGAGTCGGTGCACGCCGGCTTGGCCGAGCCGCGCGCGCAGCTGCGCACCGCCTGGGAGCAGCCCGCCGTGCGCCGCGGCTTCTACCTCGTCCTGCTCGCACTGGCGATCTTCCTGCCACGGCTGACCGGCCAGTTTTGGCAAGGCGTTCTCGTCGAGCAGATCGGCATCTACGCGCTGCTCGCGCTCGGGCTCAACATCGTTGTCGGCTTCGCCGGGCTGCTCGACCTCGGTTACGTCGCCTTCTATGCCATCGGCGCTTACACGACGGCCTACTTCACCGACACCCTCCCGGTGCACCCGCCGTTCACCATCAACCCGTTCCTCGTCATCCCATTCGCGGTCCTCGCGGCGATGCTCGCCGGCCTCATCCTGGGTGCGCCGACGTTGCGGCTGCGCGGGGACTACCTCGCCATCGTGACGCTCGGGTTCGGCGAGATCATCACGATCCTCGCCGTGAACCTCGACTCGATCACCAACGGCTCGCGCGGCGCCTTCGGCATCCCGTCGTTCAGCATCAGGCTGCCGAGCTGGCTCGGCGGCTGGCATTACGAGTGGGGCTTGTCGAGCCTGCCCTACTACTACCTGCTCCTCGGATTCACGGTCACGATCCTCGTGCTGTTCCACCTGCTCGAGAACTCGCGCGTCGGTCGCGCCTGGGTCGCCATCCGTGAGGACGAGGTCGCTGCCCAGGCCTGCGGCATCCCGCCCGTCAAGTACAAGCTGATGGCGTTCGCGATCGGCGCCTCGACGTCTGGCTTCGCCGGGGTCCTTTACGCGAGCAAAATCAGCTTCATCAACCCGAGCAGCTTCACGGTGAGCGCGTCGATCCTCATCCTCGTGCTGGTCATCTTCGGCGGGATGGGCTCGCTGTTCGGGTCGGTCGTGGGCGCCGCGGTCGTGCAGTGGTTCTTCAAGTACGTGCAGAAAAACAACGGCGCGCCGATACCGTTGATCCACAAGAAGCTGCCCATCGACGTGCAGGACCTCTACATGTACGTGGGGGCGCTTCTCATCTTGATGATGATCTTCCGCCCGCAGGGGATCGTCCCGTCGCGTCGCCGGGCCCGAGAAATCAGCATGGCCGAGCACGGCATTGGTGGTGCCGACGCGATGGCGGCGCCCGTCGGGAGCCCGACGCCATGAGCGCGCAACCAACCGAGGCCGCGGCCACAGGTCGGCCGCTCGTAGTCGTCGACGGCGTCACCTTGCGATTCGGCGGCGTCGTGAGCCTGGACGACGTCTCGCTGGAGCAACATCCTGGCGAGATCCTGTCCGTCATCGGTCCCAACGGCGCCGGCAAGACCTCGCTGTTCAACTGCCTTACTGGCGTCTACACGCCGCAGCAGGGCGGCATCACGTTCGCGTCAACTCGAGATGGCGCCACCCGGGAACACTCACTCGTCGGGATGAAGCCGCACGACATCACCCGGCTCGGGATCGCGCGGACCTTCCAGAACATCCGGCTCTTCAACGCGTTGACCGCCTTCGAGAACGTCAAGATCGGTGTCGAGGCACACCAGCGCACCGGGCCCGTCGGCGCGATGCTTCGACTGCCGCGCACCCGCCGTGAGGAGCGCGAAGGCGACGCCCGCACGCTCGAGTTGCTGGACTTCGTCGGGCTGCGTAGCCGCGCCAACGAGGTGTCGGCTTCCCTGCCCTACGGCGGGCAGCGCCGGCTCGAGATCGCGCGCGCGCTCGGCACCTCACCGCAATTGCTACTGCTCGACGAGCCGGCCGCTGGCACCACAGGTGCCGAAAAGATCGAGCTCGCCGAGCTGATCCGGCGGATCCGCACCGAGATGGGGGTGATGGTGCTGCTCATCGAGCACGACATGCGGCTCGTCATGTCGGTGACGGACCGCGTCGTCGTACTCAACTTCGGCCGGGTTATCGCTGCAGGCTCGCCCGCCGATGTCCAGCGTGACCCCGCTGTCATCGAGGCCTACCTCGGCACCGCAGGAACCGAAGGCGAGGCGCGCTGATGCTTCTGAAGGTCGAGGACCTGCGGGTCGCCTACGGCGGGATCGAGGCGCTGCGCGGGATCAGCTTCGACGTCGACGAGGGCGAGATCGTGACGCTCCTCGGCGCCAATGGCGCGGGCAAGACCACCACGCTGCGCACGATCTCGGGTCTGCTGCGGCCCAAGAGCGGGACGATCACCTTCGACGGGCAGCGCCTCGACACGGTCCCTCCGCATGTCATGGTCGGACTCGGGCTCGGGCACGTGCCGGAGGGCCGGCGAATCTTCGCGCGGATGTCGGTGCGCGAGAACCTAGAGATGGGCGCCTACCGCGACCGCAGCCACGCGGCGGAGGACATGGAACGCGCCTTCGACCTGTTCCCGGTGCTGCGCGAGCGGGCGGCGCAGGACGGCGGCACCCTGTCCGGCGGTGAGCAGCAGATGCTCGCGATCGGTCGGGCGCTGATGTCGCAGCCCTCGCTGCTGCTCGTGGAGGAGCCCTCCCAGGGTCTCGCGCCGGTGGTCGTCGACCGCGTCTACGAGGCGTTGCGCACGA
>JAFAQI010000388.1 GCA_019246495.1 Frankiales bacterium
ACCGTGCGCAGGCGCCGGTTGCCGAAGTGGTCGATGTCGTCGGTCTCGTAGCCGGCGTCACCGCGGTGCAGGCGTACGACGTAGTCGATCGCCGCGACGATGTCGTCCTCGGTGAGGACGCCGGTGCCGAGCGCGACGTCGAGGCCGAGCTTCTTGTTGACCTTGTAGCGACCGACCTTCGCGAGGTCGTAACGCTTCTCGTTGAAGTAGAGGTTGTTGAGCAACGTCTCCGCGGCGTCGCGCGTGGGCGGCTCGCCCGGGCGCAGCTTGCGGTAGATGTCGATCAGCGCCTCGTCCTGCGTGGTCGTGTGGTCCTTGTCGAGCGTCAGCCGGATCGACTCGAACTCCTCGAAGCGCTCGAGGATGCGCGCGTTGTCCCAGCCGAGGGCACGGAGGAGGACCGTGACCGGCTGACGGCGCTTGCGGTCGATGCGTACGCCGACCTGGTCGCGCTTGTCGACCTCGAACTCCAGCCAGGCACCGCGGCCCGGGATGACCTTGGCGCCGTAGACGTCACGGTCGGAGGTCTTGTCGAGGGTGCGCTCGAAGTAGACGCCCGGCGAGCGGACCAGCTGCGAGACGACGACACGCTCGGTGCCGTTGATCACGAAGGTGCCGCCCGGAGTCATGAGCGGGAAGTCGCCCATGAAGACCGTCTGGCTCTTGATCTCGCCGGTCTCGTTGTTGGTGAACTCGGCGATGACGAACAGCGGCGCCGAGTAGGTCATGTCCTTGTCCTTGCACTCCTCGACGGAGTGCGGCGGATCCATCAGCCGCGGCTCGCGGAACTCCAGCGACATGGTGTCGGAGAAGTCGCGGATGGGGCTGATCTCGGTGAGGATCTCCTCCAGCCCGCAGAGCGCGCCGGGGTTGTCCGCCCGCCACTCCTCGGCGCCGATCAGCCACTTGAACGAGGCGGTCTGAAGAGCGAGGAGGTCCGGAACCTCAAGGGGCTCGGAGATTCGGGCGAATGAGATACGGCGGGGAGCGAGGGAAGAAGGGGCGGAGCCAGACGATGTGGTGCGCGACGCGGCCAAGTGTTCCTACTTTCCGGCTGAGCTGTCGAGGCGGGCTCGAGGCTTAGATTGCGCGCACGCCGAACGACCCGCCACGGAACGCGCACAGGCGTTGGAGCGGGAAAGTCGGCAGGCAGCGCAAACGAGCAGTCTAGCCCTGAGGGCACGCTGCTGTCGAGGCGACCCCCCGGCCGAGGCCGGGATGCGGGCCTGGGGCGAAGCCATGCGCTGCGGGACAGGATGACCAAGACGCCCGCCGACGTCAAGGACGGACGCGCGAAACGCCCGTTTCCGTCCCGTCCGGCCGCCGCCGGCCCGCTCAGATCGTGGTCAGCTTGTCGACGAGCCAGCGGTCGCCGAACCGCACGAGCGTCGCCACGACCCGCGGGCGGTCCAGGCGTGGAGCGGCGAGCCGGCTGTTGGTCTCGGTCTGGTCGACGAACACGAGGACGACCACGCGGTTGACGGTCGCCGTGACCACCCCGGCCGCCGCGACCTGGGCGCTGCTCGTCGCGTGGTAGCGCGAGGCCAGCGGCCGCACGGCCTTGGCGGTGGTCTGCAGGTACTGCTTACGGAACGCCGGGGTCAGTTGCGCCTCAGCGCGGGCGAAGTCGCGGTCGAGGGTCTTGTAGCTGTAGCTGAGGATCGTCGAGACGGCGGAGGACGCGGCCCCGAGCGCGGAGTCGCGGGCCGCGGCCAGCGCCGCCTGCCGGTCGGCGGCGCGGGCGCGCGGCGGCACCTTCGCCGCGGCCACGCCGAGCAGCGCCACGAGTACGACGGCGAGAACGCAGGTCGCCGCGAGCAGCGGCCGGACGACGTCGCCGGCCCAAGATCCCCGCGCCCGCGTGGCCGGCGCCGTATCGGTCGCGCTCACAGCAGGGTCACCTGGCTCGCGAGCCAGCGCCCGTGCTGGCGTACGAGCACCACCTGGATGCCGATGGAGTCCGGTTGCGGTGACGGCGAGCTGGTGTTGGCGATGGTCCGGTTGAGGGCGACCACCACGGTCGCCTTCGTCGCGGTCACGTCGCCGAGGCCGGCGGCCGTGACCTGCGCGGTCGACACGGCCTTGGCTTTCACGATGAGGTCGCGCGCGGCCGCGCTCTGGGTCAGGTACTGCTGGTGGAACTGCCCCGTCGACTCCAGCGCGACGCGGTTGAAGTCGTCGCTGATGTGCCGGTAGTCGTACGCCGTGAAGTCGACCGCGAACTGCCGGGCGACCCCCAGCACCTGCTCCCGGAACGCGCTGGATCCCGGATCGGCCGAGGCCGCGAGGTGGTGGTTGGCGGTCGACGCCTTGGCCCCGAGCGACGCGACGCCGAGGGCCGCCGCGAACGCGAGCGTGGCGGCACCCACGGTGACCGGCAGCGCGAAGTCGCGCGGCCGCAGGGCCGGCATCAGCGCATCGTGGGAGCGATCAGCAGCCACTCCCACGACGACGAGCCGAAGATCGGCGCGAGCGGACCGGAGTAGCCGAGCTGGTAGTGCTTGCCGTCCATGCCGGTGAACAGCCCCGTGCTGGGGTCGTAGGGCAGCGGCACGATCGTCTCCGAGTTGGCAGCCGGCGACGATGCGGCTCCCACGGCTGCCTGGCCCTGGTAGCCCTTGCGCTGTTCGGCGACCGTCGGGTGCTGGCTCTTGCCGTAGACCGGACCGGGATAGGGGTCGGAGTTCGTCACCTGGGAGCTGTCCGGCCGGGGAACGAGGCGTGAGCCGCGGTTGTCGACATCGCTGGCCTTGGTCGCCTGGCAGTAGGCGTTGAGGTTCGCCGGGCCGCCCCAGTCCGAGGCGGTGTGCCCGTTGTCGTTGTTGCCGCGGATGCGGGTGCTGCCGTAGCCCGCCGTACACGGGTTCGCGTTGTCGCTGACCATGCCGAAGTGCGCGGTGCCGTCACCGGGGGTGACGAAGAATCCGCCGGCTGCCTGAGCCGGAAACAGCTCGAGGGTCGCGCGGACGTAGGGCAGCCGGACGGCCTGGATGCGGTTGAACGTCACCAGGTTGCCGAGCAGCTCGGGCAGCACGGGTGAGTTGGCCCGCAGCAGCGTGGCGAGCTGCCGGGATGCGCGCACCCCGTTGTCGAGGATCGACCGCAGTGCCGGGTCGCTGGTGCGCAGCTGGCCGGAAAACGCCGCGAGACTCGACACCCACGACTTGAGCTCGCTGGCCACCTGGTTCTGGGTGTCGAGCACGGTCTTGCCGTCGTTGATCAACTTCAACTGCGCCGGAAGGCTCTGGATCGCGGCCTTCGTGAGCGCATTGCCGTTGTCGATGAGTGCCTGCAACGAAGGCCCGAGGTCGGCGAAACTGCGCCCGAGCTCGTTGATGACGGTCGACAGATGCTTCTTGTCGACGCTGTTGACGAGCCGGTCCAGGTTCACCAGGAACGTCGCGTCGTCCAGCGGCAGCGTTGCCCCGTGGATGACGCTGCCCGTCTGGAGGTACGGCGGGCCCTTCGACTGCGGGGCCAGGTCGACGTACTGCTCGCCGACCGCTGACAGGTCGGCGACCGTGGCGTGGACGTTGGTCGGGATCTTGACGCCGTGGTTGATGTCGAGCGCGACGTGAACCCCGTCGGGCCGTACGTCGAGAGGACCGACGCGCCCGACGGTGACGCCGCGCTCGGTGACCTCGGCGTTGGAGAAGATGCCGCCGCTTTGCGGCACCACCAGCGTGACGCGGTAGGGACCGGCCGAGAGGAAGTGGA
>JAFAQI010000389.1 GCA_019246495.1 Frankiales bacterium
ACGCCGCACTGCGCGCGAGGTCGCTGCACTGGAAGCCCACGTGGTCGAGCACGACCGCTCCCTTACGAGGCGGCCTGGCGGCGGTAGCGGGTCGTGGACACCTCGGGGTCGGTGTCGATCTTCGGGATGACGTGCTCGCCGAGCAACTCGATCGTCTTGATCGTGTCCTCGATCGGCGCCGGCCCGATGCCGAAGACCAGCTGGTCGATGCCGGTCTCCTCCCACTTCTTGCACTGCCTTAGCGCGTCGTCAGGGTCGCCCATGACGATGCCGCCGAACTCCGACGCGACCTCGGCCATCGCTAGGTCAGGCTCCGGGAGCGTCTCCGGCCACTTCGGCATCCACTCGGGTGCCGGGAACGTGTCGTGGTAGCGGTAGACGTTGGACACCAGATAGTTGGGCCGCGCGTTCACATACGACTCGAACGCCTTCTGCCGGTCCTCCGCGACGTAGGCCGCGATGCAGCTCATGATGTTGTCGTTGACGAATGCACCTACCGGCTCGGCCGACGCGATGCCGTCCTTGTAGGACTTGCGCAGCTTCTCGACCTTGTCCCAGCGGTCGAGGGAGAAGCCGAGCACACCGAGACCCATGCGACCGGCCATCTCGTACGACGGCGGGTTGCCGGCGGCGTACCACATCGCGGGGTGCGCCGGGCCGTAGGGACGCGGCAGGATCTTGCGCGGCGGAAGCGACCAATACTTGCCCTGGTAGCCCTCGTAGGTCTCCTGGGTGAACATCTTCGGGAACTCCCGGATGACGTCCTCCCAGATCTCCTTCGTCACGTTGGTGTCGGTGATGCCGAGGTGCTGAAGGAAGCCGAGGATCTCGTGCGATCCCGCGCCGCGGCCGGTGCCGAACTCGACGCGACCCTGGGTCACGTGGTCGAGGTAGGTGATGCGCTCGGCGAGCTTCGCCGGGTGGTTGACCGCGGGCAGCGGGTTGAAGATGCCGCCGCCGATGTGGATGCGCTCGGTCTTCGCGGCGAGGTAGCCCGCGACCACGTCGTTGGCCGACAGGTGCGAGTACTCGTCGAGGAAGTGGTGCTCGGTGATCCAGACGAACTTGAAGCCGGCCTTGTCGGCGGCGATGACCGCCTCGAGGTCCTCGAAGATTGCGTGATGCTCGGCGTCCGGATCGTGCTCGCGCCGGTGGTTGGGCACGTAGTTCTGGATGAACAGGCCGAACTCCATGAGCGCTTCCCCTTGCCTCTGTCGGTTCGTATTTCGTTAGGGATCGTAACGTATTGTCGGAGCGCTGGCTAACCGTCGGCCGCGGGCCGGTTCGGGCGCCAGCAGGTGGCGAGCAAGAGAGCCGCGCCGCCGCCGCCGAGCACCGCCGCGACCAGCAGCCCGTGCCAGCCGTAGAGCCAGTGGCAGCCGGCGACGTCGTGGTCGACGAGCACCTTGTCGATCGACCAGCCACCACCACCCAGCGCTCCCAGGCCAAGGGCGGCGAACGTGATGAACAGCACGTACTCGTAGCCCTCGCCCGGCCGGAAGATGAAGTAGCCGTTCTTCAGATGGTTGGCGATCAGCGCGACGACCATGACGCCGAGCACTCCCGCGGCGGCGAGCGGGGTCAGCAGGCCCAGGAACAGCAGCGGCGCGACGCCAAGCTCGGTCAGCGTCGCGAGCAGTGCGTGCACGCGCCCCGGTCGGATGCCGATCGACTCGAACCAGCGCGCGGTGCCCGGCAGCTTGCCGCCGCCGAACGCGTGGTTGTAGCCGTGCGCCAGCATCGTGATGCCGAGGGCGACGCGCAGCAGCAACGTGCCGATGTCGAGGCCGTGCGTCACGGAGCCCCCTCCAATGCCTTGGTGACCGCGTCGGCGGCGGCCCGCAGTCGCTCGACGGTCCACGTGAGGTCCGCACCAAGTGAACGACGTCCCGGAACGGTGACGGACAAGACGAGTACGACGGAACCGCCGGGTCCGCGCACCGGCGTCGACACGGTCCGCACGTCGTCCGCGTCGATGCGTGGCGACTCGTAGTCGGCCGGCAGCATCTGGATGAGCCGGTGCAGCTCCTGCGCCGTCTCGTCGCGATGCTGGTCCGGCTGGTCGCGGCTCAGCACCTCGGCCGCCTGCGAGTGCCAGCGATGGCCACGGCCGACGGAGTAGCCGGCCTCGCGCACCTCGGCCAACGTCCGCTCGAGTGTCTCGAGCGTCCCCTCGGGGGCGTCCTTCGGTAGTCGCTTCAGCCATGCCTCGCGCGCCGCGTCCGACGCCCAGGCGACGAACGCCGTACCCATCGGCGGCTCGAACGGGATTCGTTGCCCGACGGCGGTCGGCAGCCGCTGCGACCGCAACAGCCCGGCGCGGGCGACGAGCACCATGTCCTCGCCGACGACCGCGCTCGCGACGCACTCGACGTCGAGCTCCTCGGCAAGCGCCTCCATGTGCGGGCGGGCCAGGTCGGCCGACCGCATCTGCACCCCGAGGTCGCTCTCCCAGGCCGCGAGCGACAGCGACGAGAACCGGCCGTAGCCGCCTTGGAAGAAGACGAGTGGTAGCGCGGGCGTGCCGATCTCGAGCTGGCGCACCCGGCCGATGACGATGTAGTGGTCGCCGGCCTCGTGCACGACCTCGGTGTCGCAGTCGATCCACGCGAGCACGCCGTCGAGGATCGGTGCGCCCGACGATGCCGGCTGCCAGGACAGCTCGGCGAACTTGTCACCGCCGCGGGTGGCGAATGTGCGGCATACGGCCTCCTGTTCGGCGCCGAGGATGTTGACGCAGAACGACCCGCTGTCGCGGAACTTCGGCCACGAGGAGGACGACTTGTCGGGCATGAACGCGACGAGCGGCGGGTCGAGCGACACCGACGAGAACGACCCGACGGCCATGCCCGCCGGACGTCCCTCCGCGTCGACACCCGTGACCACGGCGACGCCGGTCGGGAAGTGGCCGAGCACCTGCCGGAACTTCCCCGCGTCGAAGCTCACGACCGGCCTCCCGGTGCGGCCTCGGCGACCCCGGCCCCCGACCGGACCTGGTCGCGCAGCTGGAACTTCAGCACCTTGCCGGAGGCGTTGCGCGGCAACGCCTCGACGACCTCGACGGATCGCGGCACTTTGTAGTTCGCCATCCGCTCGCGTGCGAACGCGACGACGTCGTCGGGATCGACAGCCGCCCCGGGACGCGCGACAACGAACGCCCGGCCGACCTCGCCGAGCCGCTCGTCCGACACTCCCACGACCGCCGCCTCGGCGACTGCGGGATGCGTCGCGAGCACCTGCTCGATCTCCGCGGGATACGCGTTGAACCCGCCGACGACGTACATGTCCTTGAGCCGGTCGGTGATGCGCAGGTTGCCACGGTCGTCGAGGACGCCGATGTCGCCGGTGTGCAGCCAGCCGTCCGAATCGATCGTCTCCGCGGTGGCGGCGGGGTCCTCGAAGTAGCCGCGCATCACGTTGTAACCGCGGACGACGACCTCGCCGGGCTCGCCGACCAGCACGACGGCACCCGCGGCGTCGACCACGCGCACCTCGGTGTCGGGGATCGCCCGGCCGCTCGTGGTCGCGATGGTGACCGCGTCGTCGTCCTGCCGGCACATCGTGACAGTCCCGGTCGCCTCGGTGAGCCCGTACGCCGTGAGCACCGTGCCGAACGAGAGCTCTGCGCGCATCCGTTCGACCAGCGCGACCGGCACAACGGCCGCGCCCGTGACGGCGAGTCGCAGCGACGACAGGTCGAACGACGCGCGGTCCGGGAAGTCGAGGATCGACTGGTAGAGCGTCGGCGGGCCAGGCAGGACGCTGATCCGTTCGCGCGCGATCAGCTCCAGCGTCGTCGGCACGTCGAACACCGGCTGCGGGACGATCGCCGCGCCGCGCAGCAGGCACGCGATGATCCCCGCCTTGTAGCCGAACGTGTGGAAGAACGGGTTGACGACGAGATATCGGTCGCCCCGGCGCAGCCCGACGACGTCGCTCCACGTCGCGAAGACCCGCAACGTCTGCGCATGCGTCGTGACGACGCCCTTCGGCCGGCCGGTCGTGCCCGACGTGAAGATGATGTCGCCGACATCGTCGGGCGCCGCGTTCTCGATTCGCTTGCCGACTTCCGCGTCATCGTCGCCGTACGCCGCCCACACCGACTCGTCGAGCGGCACCTTGGCGAACCGGTCGTCGAGCATCGCCGCGTAGTCGTTGCCGAGGAACGGCGGCGACACGAAGGTGAACCGGGCGCGGCTCTTGTCGAGGATGTAGGCGGCCTCGTCGCCCTTGAACCTCGTGTTGAGCGGCACGATCGACGCACCGGCTGACAGCGCCCCGAGCGACGCGACGACCCAGGCCAGGCTGTTGGGTCCCCACACCGCGACGCGATCGCCCGCCTCAACACCGCGCTCGATGCAGCCCGCCGCCGCGCGCCGAACCAGCGACGCCAGCTCGGCGAACGACACCCGCCCGGCCGCCGGGTCGACGACCGCGTCCTCAGTGCCGTAGCTCTCGCCGGCCGACTGGACGAGCTGCGGGATCGTCTGCGGCTCGGTCATGTCGACGGTGACCCGAGGGCGCCCGACCGGCGCAGCCGCGCGATCTCGGTGTCGTCGTAGTCGCAGACCGCGCGCAGCACCTCGTAGGTGTGCTCGCCGACGGTCGGTGCCTTCTCGGGCAGCGGCAGCTGTTCGCCGACGAACTTCACCGGCCCCGGCAGCTGGTCGGCACCGAGCCGGCTCGCCGGGATCCAGCCGAGCCGATCGGCGAACTGCGGGTCGTCGGCGAGCGTCTGCGGAGTGTTGACGGGCGCGATCGGTGTGTTGACCCGGCCGCCGAACTCCATCCACTCCGCCGAGGTGCGAGTGGCGAAGATGTCGCGAAGCTCGGCCTGGAGCTCCCGGTTTCCCCGCGCGTGGTCGGCGTACTTGGAGCCGGGCCAGCGCTCGAACAGGTCCATGCGGTCGACGCCTTCGCAGAAGTTCTTCCAGAACGCCTGCTCGCTCGCCATGAACAGCACGTGGCCGCCCTTGGTCGCGTAGATCTGGTAGCGAACCCCTTCGCGCATGCCTGCCGTGCCGGGCGCGCGACGGACGTAGTCGTCCGACGGGTTGCCGGTCACCTCGTCCTCGGGGCGCTCGTATGCCCGCCACGTCTCGCTGCGGTACCAGTCGAACGCCGCCGCGCAGTCGGACTGCGCGAGCTCGAGGTCGGCGCCGCGACCGGTCTCGCGGGCGCGGATGACCGCGGCGAGGATGCCGAGGGCGCCGTAGAGCGGAGCGGCGAAGATGCCGATCGACACGTGCTCCGGGATGTAGGTGAAGCCCTCGTCGTCGACGGCCGGAGTGACGACGCCGGCCCACGTGTCGTAGGCGATGCCATGACTCGGGTAGTCCTTGTAGGGGCCCGTCGCGCCGTAGCCGGAGATGCTCGCGAACACCAGCTTCGGGTTGTCGGTGCGAAGAGCCGCCGGGCCGATGCCGAGCCGGTCGAGCGCACCTGGGCGCATCGCCTCGACGACGACGTCGGCACATCGCGCGAGGTCGCGGAACACCTGCTTGGCGTCGTCGTTGCGCAGGTCGAGCGTCACGCTTCGCTTGCCCCGGTTGACGTGCAGGTGCATCAGCGAGACGCCCTCGACGATCGGCCACGTCATGCTGCGGATGTAGTCACCCGCCGGTGGCTCGACCTTGATGACCTCCGCACCGAGGTCGACCAGAGCACTCGTGATCGCGGCCGGACCGAGCATCGACACCTCGACGACGCACAGGCCGGACAGCGGTGCTCCGACGCTCACCGCGAAAATCTAACACCCCGTCAGAAACCGTTCGGCCGTCCATCGGCTGTGCATGCAACGGTGGAAAAACCGGGGGACAGCGGCGTTCTGCGGGGGACAACCGGACGTCCGCTGTGGACAGGCTGTGTACGACGAAAACTCGCGAAAGTATTTCGGCGAAAGGGGTTGTGCCGCCGCGCCGCAGGCCATACAACTTGCTCTGTCATCGGAGACGACGACCGAGCCGGGGGAAACCCTGGCACGCGAACAGGGCCGGGAGACCGACACCTGCGAGCGGGTCGCCGAGACTGGTGACCGGAATCGTGACGCAAGGCCCGGCGAGCGATCGCCGAACCGGTGCAGCGAGACCGAAGCGAGGCCCCGCCAACTCATACTTGGCGGGGCCTCGCCCCATGTTGCCGCACATAGCAGAGCGGGCCGTGCATCGACACGGCCCGCTCTGCTCGGAACTTCTTCGGCGTCAGCTCAACGAACAGCCAAGCTGAGCGTTGCTGAACTCCTCCTGCACGATGTAGGGGTGGCCGTTGATCGTGATGTTGGCGCCGTTCGGCTGCGTCGAGCCGTAGGTGTAGGCGCACTTGTCACCGATCTCCGCGCCGGTCGAGTCGTACCACGCGTTGAGCAGTGGATCGGTCACCGTCTCGATCTGCTCGTGTGAGGTGATCGAGATCTCGGCGTCGCTGGCCTGGTCGTTGTTCGGACTCGCCGCACCCTGCGTCCCGCAGGCGGAGAGGTTCGTCCCGGCGTAGGGCATCGACGCGTAGGTCACCGTGTTGGACCCGTCGGTGAGACTGCCGTGGTAGGCGCAGTAGGTCGTGAACGAGCACGTGCCGGCGCTCATGCACTGGTTCTCGCCCTTGGCCAGGAACACGAAGACCTGGCTGTTGAGACCCTCGGTCCAACCGTTGGCGTGGATCGCCTTGCGCGCTTCGTTCTGGATGTCGGCGTCGCTCAGCGATGACGACGGATACGCACTGGTGTCGACCCACGTGCCGCCGAGCTGCGCGCTGTTGACGATGTGCTGCTGGTTGCTGCCCTGGTAGTACTGCGTCGCGACGCCGTAGAGCGAGCTGCCGCCGATGTCGTTGAAGTAGCGGGTGATGAGCGAGTTGTAGTTCGGCGACACAGTCGATCCGGTTGGCTCCCAGAACACGACGTAGTCCGTCGTACCGGCCTGTTGCACCGGCCCGCCGTGGTACTGCATCGGGATCGGCAGGCAGCCGGGGCTTCCGGTGCCGAAGCAGCCGGCGTTGACGCCGACGTCGTTCTTGACCTGGTGGAGCCACTGCCGCGTATGCAGCACGTGGACGTTGGGCGTGGCCACCGCCACTGCGGGGCTGGCCGTGCCGACCAGGCCCAGCGTCGCGGCGGCGCCGGCGGCGACCCCAGCCACGACATGTGCGATCCGAACGTGCACCCACGACCTCCTCGACTGGCCGCGCCCGGCTCTGGACGCGGTGTGATGCCGGCGGCTGGGCGAACGCAGGCAAGGCGAATGTTACGGACAAGATAGGGCTTTACCCGCAAATGGGTCGACGTACCACGGCTCAGCCCGAGGGCGCTGGCCGCTCCCATTGAGCCTGCCGCTCGGCGTCGGCGAACCCCAGGCGCCGATAGAGGTCCAGCGCGAAGTAGTCGACGTCCGCGATGATGACCAGCCGGTTCACGCCGTACGACGCCATCGCCAGCTCAGCGGCATGCCGGATGCCGAGGCCGGCGAGGCCGCGGCGGCGGAATTCGGGGTGCGTCTCGACCGTCTGGTAGCGGCCGAGGCCGCTGCCGTCGGTGACCAGGCCGAGGGACGACACGAGCCGGCCGTCGACGAACCCGCCGACCCAGAGTCCCCGGCCGGAGTCGATGAGCTCGCGGGTCTCGGCGATCCGGCGCCGGATGAAGCGCTCGCCGGCCACCTCGTCGACGTCGCGGACGAGCAGGCGTAGTGCGGTCTCCTGCTCCCAGTCCTCGTCGGTGGTGAGCGCGCGGACCTCGGCCGCCGGATCGACCCGCACCGGCTGCGGCAGCGTCGTCGTGGTGAGTACGACGCTCAGCTCGGGCACGAGGCCGGCCGCACGCAGGTCCGGCTCGTGACCGACGTCGCCGTCGACGCCGTCGAGGCCGATCGCGACGTGAGCCGCGCCCGGAAACTCGGCCGCGAACTGCGCCAGCCAGGTCTCGGCATCGCCGGCCCGCGGCGGCGCGGGCATCAGGAAGAAGTTGCCCCACCAGTAGTCCGGGTTGTGCGGGGTCCGGACGACGATGTGGTCGCCTCGATCCTCCACCGACGAGCCGGCGAGCCGCCGGACCATCAAGTCGGTCTGCCAGCCGAGCGAGCGGACCTCCATGTCAGGGCACGCAGCGCATTTCAGGGGACCCGGGGCGGCGGGGCATCGGCGAGCACGGCGGCAGCGACCCGGCGGCGGTGGAACGCGACGTCACCCCACAACGTCGCGAGCGACCACGTGCGCTTCATCCACATGTGCAGGTCATGCTCGTAGGTGTAGCCGATGCCGGCGTGAACCTGGAGCGCAGTGCGAGCGGCTCGCTCGGCCGCGACTGTTGCGGCGTACTTCGCGTGCGAGGCGTCGCGACGGCGGGACGGCAGTCGCTTGGCAACCGACCAGGCGGCGCGGTGCACGACGGGCAGAGCGAACGCGTTGCCGACGTAGACGTCGGCGAGCTGGTGCTTCACCGCCTGGAAGGAGCCGATCGGCTTGCCGAACTGCTCACGCTGGAGGGCGTAGCGGACGGCCATGTCGAGCATCGCGGTCGCCAGCCCGACGAGCTCGGCGGCTGCCGCGACGCACGCGAGGTCGAACGCCGCGAGGCCGTCGGCTTGCGCGAGTGCGGTTCCGTCGCCCGGCGACCAGGTCACGAGACCGAGGCCGATGCCGTTGTCCAGCGTCGGCTGGTCCCGGATGGTGACCGCGTCTCGTGGCAGCAGGTGCACATCGCCGGCATCGTCGGCCAGCAGGAACACGTCGGCCCAGCGCGCCCCGGCAACGACCGCCTCACGCCCCTCCCCGAGCGCCGCGACGACTTCGCCGCTCGCGATGCCGGGAAGCCACTCGTCGGCGCCGGGTCCCGCGGTCGCCAGCAGCGCGACCGCGGCGCTCGTCTCGATCAACGGTTCGGGCACGGCCGCCCGCCCCGCCTCGACCAGCACCGGGACCAACGCGGTGATGTCCATGCCGGCGCCGCCGGCCGCCTCGGGCACGGTCAGGCCGACCACACCGACGTCGGCCAGTCGCTTCCAGAGTCCGGGCACCCGGCCATCGCTGGAGTCCCACGCCGCGCGCAGGGCCTCGACGTCGGCAGCGCCCGTGAGCAGCTCGCGGACCGCGGTGGCGAACTCGAGCGCGTCCGCGTCCGGCAGCACCCTCATCGCGGCAGCCCGAGGACGCGCTCGGCGACAACGTTGCGCTGCACCTCATTGGTGCCGGCATAGATGGGACCGGCGAGCGAGAACAGGAATCCGTCGAGCCAGCGCGAGTCCGGCCCGGTCGTCCACGTCGCCCGCTGCCCGAGCAGCCGCAGCGCCGTCTCGTGGATGCGCACGTCGAGCTGCGACCAGAAGAGCTTGTTGGCGCTCGACTCGGCCCCGATCGGCTTGCCGGCGAGCGCCTCGAGCGCGGTGGACTGCACGTAGAGCCGGTAGGCATCTGCGTCCATCCACGCATCGACGACGTCGTCGGCAAGGCGCGCGTCGGCTTCCGGCGTACGGCGCAGAAGGTCGACGAGGCGATCGGCCGATGCCATGAAGCGCCCAGGTGAGCGGAGCGTCAGCCCGCGTTCCGAGGTGGTCGTCGACATCGCGACCCGCCACCCCTGCCCGACCTCCCCCAGCACGTGTGCGTCGGGGACGAAGACGTCGTCGAAGAACACCTCCGCGAACCCAGGCTCGCCGTCGAGCTGCCGGATCGGCCGGACGGTGACGCCATCGGCGTCGAGCGGGATCAGCAAAGGGTAT
>JAFAQI010000396.1 GCA_019246495.1 Frankiales bacterium
CACCGTAGACGACGTCCGGTTCCAGGAGTCGTCCCGAGGAGGCGCCGAGCATGCGGCAGCTCAGCGGTGTCGACTCCCTCCACGTGCTGGAGGAGACCTCCACCCAGCACATGCACACCATCAAGATCGCCGTCGTCGACCCCGGCGACAGCGGCCCGCTGACCATCGACGAGGTCCGCCGCTGGGCGCGCGAGACCCTGCTGCGCATCCCGCCGCTGCGCTGGCAGGTGCACAAGATCCCGCTCGGCCTCGGCCGGCCGGTCTTCGTCGATGCCGGTCCGTTCGACATCGACCGGCACATCGTCACGCACCGGCTCGCGGCGGGCGCGGGGCCGGAGGACTTCGACGAGGTGGTCTCACGGATCGCGAGCGTCAAGCTGCCGCGGGACCGGCCGTTGTGGGAGCTGACCGTCGTCGAGGGGCTGCCGGACGGCCGGGTCGGGCTCGTCTTCAAGCTGCACCACGCGATCATGGACGGGCAGGCCAGCGTCCGGTTCCTCGAAGTCGCGTTCGACGGCGGCGAGCTGCCCTACGGCCCCGTGCCCGCAGCGCCAGAGCCGGTGCCGAGCCGGGCGGGTCTGGTCAGCTTTGCAGTCCGGCAACAGGCGAAGCTGTGGGCCGAGCTGCCGAAGGTGACAGCGCGGACCGTCCGATCCATCCGCGACAACCGGTCCCGCAAGAAGGCTGGCGCGCCACCGGTCGTCAACCCGTTGTCCGGGCCGTCGACGCGTTTCAACCGTTGGCCGCTCGCCGAACGCGTCTACGTTGACGTCACCGTCCCGTTCGCCGACATCAAGTCGTTGAAGGACGCCACCGGTACGACGATCAACGAGGTCTTCGTGACGCTGTGCGGCGGCGCGATCCGCCGCTATCTCGCGGCGCACGGGGAGACTCCGGACCGCTGCCTCAACTGCGCGCATCCGATCTCGCTACGGCGCGAAGACCAACGTGACGACTTCGGCAACCGGACGTCGTACTGGTATGTCTCCCTCGGCACCGACATCGCCGATCCCGTCGAACGACTGGCCGCGGTGAAGCAGAGTCTCGACGCGGCGCGCGAGTGGGCGAAGGGCGACCAGGAGCTGTTCGCGGTGTGGCAGGACTACTACCTGCTGTTCGGCGTGATGACGTTGAAGACGCTGTCGCTGGCCGAACGGCTCTCGGGGCGACCCGCGTTCAACGCGGTCGTGTCCAACGTCCGCGGACCGCGGCCGCTCACGCTCGGCGGACGACCGGTTGTCGCCGTACGGTCGATGGGCCCGATCACGCGCGTGCTCGGTCTCAACATGACGGCATGGAGCTACGGCGACAACTTCTCGATCGGCCTGCAGTCATGCCGCGAGTTCCTGCCGGACCTGCGCGAGTTCGACACCCATCTGCGCGACGAGCTCGACGCGTTCCACAAGGCGGTCGCGGACCGGGACCAGTAGGCGCCAGAGCAACAGCTCAGTAAGCGTCAGAGCACGAGAGCGTCGCCGGCGTCAGGTCGTGCGGCAAGCGCGTCGCCGAGCTCGGCGAGCAGCGCCGAGGCGCCGCCGAGCAGCAGCTCGATCTGCTTGCCCCACAGGAAGTAGCGGTGCACCGGATAGGTGACGTCCGCGCCCATGCCGCCGTGCAGGTGCTGCGTCAGGTGCACAGCGTGCTGTCCCGCCTCGGCGGCCCACCATGCGGCGGTGAGGGTCGGCAGGATGACGTCCGTGTCCGTGCTGTCGAGCGCCGCGGCTGCCTGCCAGGCGGCGCCGCGGATGGCCGTCGCGTCGAGATAGGCATCAGCCGCCTTGAGCGCCACGCCCTGAAACGTCGACAGCGGCTTGCCGAACTGCTCGCGTTGTGACGTGTAGGACGCGGTGAGCTCCAACGCTGCACTTGCGATGCCGGCCTGAGCAGCCGCCCACGCGACTCGCGAGCGGTCGCGCAACCAGCCCGCAGTCGCGGTGCCGACCCGCGTCGCCGGGGTGCTGCGGAAGTCGAGAGTCGTCGCGACTTCGCGCGCTGTCGTCTCACCACTGCTGCGGCCGATGCTGTCGTCGCTGAGATCGACGAGATAGACCTCCTCACCGACCGGAAGCAACAGTGCACCAGCAACGTGAGCCCAGGCGACGCCGACCGCGGTTCCGTCGAGACGGCCGTCGGCGACGCGGACGTCCACCGTGGACGCCGGTGACGCGACCGCCACGACCGCCGAACCGGAGAGCACCTCCGGCAGCCAGCGGGACCGCTGCGCGTCGTCGCCTTGGGACGCCAGCAGCCACGAGGCGAGCAGTGTCGCCGGAAACGGAACCGGCGCGACCGAACGGCCCCACTGCTCCAGCACCAGCACGAGCTCGACCGCGCCGAGCCCGAGACCGCCCGACTCCTCCGGCACGACGACACCGAGCAGCCCGGTCTCCGCGATCGCGGTCCAGAGCTCGCGGTCGAAGCGGTCCGCCGTCGCCTCGACTTTCTCGACGCGCGCCGGATCCGTCCGCCGACCGAACACGTCGGCCGCGACGTCGCGCACTGCCACCTGTGTCTCGTCGAGTGACGTGTTCACCTGGCCCGCCTTGCCATGCCGAGGCCGACCGCGGCGACGATCTCGCGCTGGATCTCGTTGACCCCGCCGCCGAACGTATTGATTTGCGCTGAGCCGCCGAGCCGCTCGACCTCACCCGCGAGCGCAGCACCCGGTGAGCCAGGCCGCAGCCAGCCGCCGGCACCGAGAATCGTCAGCAGCCGCCGGCAGACATACACATGAGTCTCGGTGCCGTAGAACTTCGCGACGGAAGCCTGAGCCGGCGACAGGGACTCGGCGGCGATCGCCTCGACCATTTGCCCGTTGAGCAGCTTCATCGCCTCGAGTCGCGCGTAGCAGTCGGCGAGGTCGGCGCGCACCCACGGGAC
>JAFAQI010000230.1 GCA_019246495.1 Frankiales bacterium
GGAACGGATGCCGAGCCCGGCGCGCGCCGAGCGCAACCAACGTCGCAAGCTCGCGTTCATCCCGGTCTGGCCGGTCGTCGCAGCGATCGTCGTCGTCGTGGCGCTCGTCTTCATCACTCGCTGATCGCCGACCTCTGGCTGAAGAAATCCGTCGCGGTCACGGCATCGGGTCCGTAACGTCGCCTCCGTGCTGGTCCGGGAAGAACCGCCGGAGGATCAACCGGGCGTCGCCACGCTGCACATGCGGGCGTTCGGCGACCAAGGCGAGGCCGTCGTACGGCTCGTCGACGACCTGCGGCTGTCGCTCGCAACCGAACCTGGTCTGTCCCTCGTCGCCGTCGACGGTGACCAGGTGATCGGACACGTGCTGTTCACGCACAACCTGCTCGATGCGCCGCAGCGGCTCGTGGACGTGGAAGTGCTGAGCCCCGCGGGCGTGCTGCCCGAACGGCAGCGCACAGGCGTCGGGACGACGCTCATCCGGTCCGGCCTCGAGGCGCTCGACCGGCGGCAGGTGCCGCTGGTGTTCCTCGAGGGGTCGCCCGTCTACTACTCCCGGTTCGGCTTTCGTGCCGCGGGCGAGCTCGGATTTCGCCGGCCGTCGGTGCGGATCCCTGCGGCTGCGTTCCAAGTGCGCGGCCTCTCGGCGTACGAGGACTGGATGACCGGCACGCTGGTCTACCGCCCCGAGTTCTGGACGCACGACCTGGTCGGGCTTCGCGACTAGCGCTCGGTCGCGTCCTTGCCGGCGAGGCCGGCCGTCGCCTGGAGCAGGGCAGGCGCCAGTGCCGGCACGCAGATGATGAGGTCGAGCGTCAGGCGCTCGCGGGTGTTGAACTCCAGCGGCGACCCGTCGAGCCGGCTGACGTGCAAGCCGGCGGCGGCGGCGACCGCGACCGGCGCGGCGGAGTCCCACTCCTTCATCCGGCCGCTGTGCACATAGGCGTCGGTCTCGCCGAGCAGCACGGACATGGCCTTCATCCCGGCACTTCCGAGCGGTACGTCGACCGCGCCGGTCTGCTCCGCTACGTCGTCGAACCACGTGGGACGCCGGGTGCGACTGACGGCAAGGCGCGGCGACCCCTCGACCCGGTCGCGCGTCGGCAGCGGCCGGACGGCTGAGCCGTCGGCCTCGCCGTCCGTCGTCAGCGTTCGCCCAAGACCCGGCAGGGCAACCGCGCCGGCGACGAGTCCGCCCATGAGGTCAGGAGCGCCCCGTTGCCACAGCGCGACGTGGACCGCCCAGTCGGTGCGGCCTTCTTCGCCGTACTCGTTGGTGCCGTCGAGCGGGTCGACGATCCAGACCCGGTCGGCGTCGAGCCGGGCGAGGTCGTCGGCGGACTCCTCGGACAGCACCGCGTCATCGGGGCGGGCCTCGGCAAGCGCGGCGATCAGCAGCTCGTTGGAGTTGCGGTCACCGGCCTTGCGCAGCGCGGTCGGGTCGGCGAAACCCATCTGCGCGCGCAGGTCGAGCAGCAACTCGCCGGCCCGGCGGGCAAGCTCCCCCGCGAGCCGGGCGTCGTCGCTCAAAGGATCATGCCGGCACCGACGGTGGCCCCGGTCGACTCGTCGATCAGCAGGAACGACCCGGTGATGCGGTTGCGCCGGTATTCATCCACGAACAGCGGCTGCGTCGTGCGCAGGAGCACGCGGCCGATCTCGTTGAGCGACAGCGAGTCCGCCGTCTCGTCGCGGTGCAACGTGTTGACGTCGATGCGGTATTCGAGGTCGCGAACCTGCGCGCGGACGTTACGCGTCGTGTGCTTGACGGCGTACATGCCACGGACGCTGAGCGGCTGCTCGGAAAGCCAACACACCATCGCCGGCACGTCCTGGGTGACGCGCGGCTGGTTGTGCGGGCGGCAGATCATGTCTCCGCGACTGACATCCACGTCGTCGGTCAGCCGCACGGTCACCGACATCGGGGCGAACGCCTCCTCCACCGGACCGTCGGCCGTGTCGATCGACTCGATGCGCGTCGCCATGCCGCTCGGCAACACGACGACGTCGTCACCAGGCTTGAGCACTCCGCCGGCGACCTGGCCCGCATAGCCGCGGTAGTCATGCAGCTCGCGGTTGGTCTGGTGCTGCGGCCGGATCACATACTGCACCGGGAAGCGCGCGTCGATCAGGTTGCGATCGCTCGCGATGTGCACTTCCTCGAGATGGTGCAGCAGCGACGTGCCGTCATACCAGGGCATGTTGGCCGACCGATGGACGACGTTGTCGCCGAGCAGCGCCGAGATCGGGATGAACGTCAGGTCGCCGATGTCGAGCTTGGTCGCGAACTGCCGGAACTCGTTGCGGATCCGCTCGAAGACGGCTTCGTCGTAGTCGACGAGGTCCATCTTGTTGACGCAGAGCACGAGGTGCGGGACACGCAGCAACGACGCGATGAACGCGTGCCGGCGGGACTGCTCGACGATGCCCTGCCGCGCGTCGATGAGGATCAGCGCGAGGTTGGCGGTCGACGCGCCCGTCACCATGTTGCGCGTGTATTGGATGTGGCCCGGCGTGTCCGCGATGATGAACTTGCGCTTCGGCGTGGCGAAGTAGCGATAGGCGACATCGATCGTGATGCCCTGCTCCCGCTCGGCCCGCAGACCGTCGGTGAGCAGCGCGAGGTTCGTCTGCTCGTCACCACGGTCGCGCGACGTGCGCTCGATCGACTCGAGCTGGTCCTCGAAGATCGACTTCGTGTCGTAGAGCAGCCGGCCGATCAGCGTCGACTTGCCGTCGTCGACGCTTCCCGCGGTGGCGAACCGCAACAGTTCCACTAGAAGTAGCCCTCTTTCTTGCGGTCTTCCATCGCGGCCTCGGTCAACCGGTC
>JAFAQI010000250.1 GCA_019246495.1 Frankiales bacterium
GTCGCCAGATGGCCGAGCGGATGGCGCTCAACGCGCCGATTCAGGGCAGCGCGGCCGACATCATCAAAGTGGCCATGCTCGGCGTCGAGTCGGCGCTCAGCGATGCCGGCCTGCGCTCCAGGTTGCTGCTCCAGGTGCACGACGAGCTCGTGCTCGAGGTTGCACCCGGCGAGGCTGCCGACGTCGAAAGAATCGTGCGCGAGCAGATGGGCTCGGCCTATGCGCTCGACGTTCCGCTCGACGTGTCCGTGGGTCTCGGTCACAGCTGGGCCGACGCGGCGCACTAGCCGTGCGGCGGATCATGGTCGGCGGCATCAGCGGCGCGGGCAAGTCGACGCTCGCTCGCACACTCGCGCGCCGTCTCGACCTGCCCTACGTCGAGTTCGACGCGCTGTTCCACGGCCCCGGCTGGACGCCGCGGAAGTCGTTCGCCGCCGACGTCGACGCGTTCACCAGCACCGACGCCTGGGTGACGGACTCCGACGGCTACGAGCGCTTCATCGGCTCGCGCGTCCGCGACCGCGCCGACACCTGGGTGTGGCTCGACTACCCGCGTTGGGTGTGTGAGTGGCGGGTGCTGCGCCGGTCGGTCGTCCGTGGGCTGCTGCGGCGGAAGCTGTGGAACGGCAACCGTGAGTCACTGCTCAACATCGTCCGCGATCCGGAGCACCCGGTCCGGTGGGCCTGGACGCAGCACGCCGCGCGCCGGGCCCGTGGCGAGCAGCTCATGCGCGACCCCGCGTGTGCGCACCTTCGCGTCGTCCGGCTCCGGCGCCCCCGCGACACCCGCCGCTGGTTGCGCGAAATCGAGGGTGCCTGAGCCTGCCGCCTGTGGGATGGTCGGGAGGTGCGCGACCGCTACGCGGGGATGGGGCCGTTCGTCGGCGTCGCCGCCGTCTTGTTCGTCATCGGCATCATCGCCGTGCTGTTGGAGCTGCAGTCACCGTCGATCGTCCAGTGGGACGGTCTGAAGGTCCGCGGCGTGACAACCGGTGGGATCGCCTACTACCACTACGACGGCCACCTCTACGCCGTGAACAACCCGCACGCCGCCGCCAACGACCGGTCGCGCAAACCCACGACGATCTGGCTGAAGCGCAGCGACCCGACCGACTTCAACTCCGCCTACGTCGAGAACGCCTGGTCGCGGTGGATGGACTTCACCGTGGTGACGATGTGGTTCTTCTTCGCCGCCGTCATCCTGCTCATCGGCTTCCTGAGGCGCTGGCGGCGTAGACAGCGCATCATCAAGACGATGGGGCAATACGGCTCCGGCCTCAGCGACGAGGTCGTCCGGCGGTTGCTCGAGAAGCGCCGTCAGCCTCGGCCGCCGCTGCTGATCTCCGACGACGACATCTGACGGCGGCTGACAAAGATCACCGTGCCGGGCATCAGCCGCCCGCGCAACGGACTCCACTGGACCCAGGCTTGCTCGTGCCCGTCGGGCCATTCCGGCTCGACGACGTCCTCGATGACGAACCCGGCCGCGACGAGGTCGCGCACCCGGTCGCCGATCGTCCGGTGATGTTCGACGTAGGTCGCTCTGCCGTCGTCGCCCTGCTCGACGTAGGCCCGCCGGTCGAAGTACGACGACTCGACGACGAGACCCTTCGGCCCCGGGTCGTCCAGGAAGCACCAGCGGAACGGATGCGTCGTCGAGAACGCCCAGCGGCCGTCCGGCCGGAGCACGCGGGCGATCTCGCGCATCAACCCGGCCGAGTCGGCGATGAACGGCACCGCGCCGTACGCCGAACAGACGATGTCGAACGAGGCGTCCGCGAACGGCAGGCCTTGCGCGTCGGCCTGCACGAGCGGTACGACGATGCCGGTCCGCCGGCCGAGGTCCCGCGCATGGGCGAGCTGTCCCGCGGAGACGTCAGAGGCGACCGGCCGGGCGCCCTGCGCGGCGAGCCACCGGCTGCACTGAGCCGCGCCGCAGCCGATCTCGAGGACGTCGCGCCCGGTCACCTCGCCGAGCAGGTGGGCCTGGCTCTCGCGTAAGCCTTCCGGACCCCACAGGAAGTCGCTGTCGCCGAGGAACGCCCCGTGCTCCGCCTGGTAGTCGTCGGCGCCGGCGTCCCACCAGCCTCGCGACGCGCGGGACGACTCGGCCGGGTCGGCCTCCCGGCGTACCACAGGCTCGACGTCCTCCACGCTCAGCATTAGACTCCACGCAGCGCAGTGGGTCTGCCGTGCCTCGGAACGGAGCAGGCTCGCGCTCGTAGGTGATCGGAACTCCGGGGTCGGGCACGGCAAGCGCTCCGACCGGGACAGAGGCCACAGACGAAACGGACCTGCCGCGCGTCCGCCCGACAGTTGTCCACCTCGACCCCCTGTCCGAACCGAGAAGAGTCCCGACTAGATGACGAGCACGACCACCCCGCCCGGCCCGGCTCAGGTAGCCGTCAACGACATCGGCAGCGCCGATGACTTCCTCGCCGCCATCGAAGGCACCATCAAGGAGTTCAACGACGGCGACATCGTCGAGGGCGTGATCGTCCGCGTCGATCGTGACGAGGTCCTCCTCGACATCGGCTACAAGA
>JAFAQI010000251.1 GCA_019246495.1 Frankiales bacterium
GCCAAAGAGTGCGACGTGATGAAGGTGCTGAACGACAAGGAGCTCGCGTCGCTCAACGTGCTGCTGCGCAAGATCCTGTCCTCGCTCGAGGATGCACCGTCGGCCGATCGCGCGTCTGTCAGCACTGCGTCGGCGACTCGCCGCGCGACCGCGACCGCGACCGCCTGAGCGGAGCGTGACCTCGCCGGGCGGCGGCTACACCCACGGCCACCACGAAAGCGTTCTGCGCGCGCATCGCTGGCGGACGGCGGAGAACTCCGCTGCTTATCTGCTGCCGGAGCTGCGCGCCGGTCTGTCGGTGCTGGACGTCGGCTCTGGTCCCGGAACGATCACCGCTGACCTGGCTGCGATCGTCTCGCCGGGACGTGTGACGGCGCTCGAGCAAACCGCAGATGCTCTTGCCTTGACGCGCGCGGAGATCGAGCGCCGTGGGCTGCACAACGTGGACTTCGCGGTCGGCGACGTCCACGCGCTCGACATCGCCGACGACACGTTCGACGTCGTACATGCCCATCAGGTCCTGCAACACGTCGGTGATCCGGTGCAGGCGTTGCGCGAGATGCGTCGCGTCTGCAAGCCGGGCGGTGTGGTGGCGGCGCGGGACGGCGACTACGCCGGGTTCGTGTGGTGGCCGCAAGTGCCGGAGCTCGACGAGTGGATGCGGCTCTATCAGTTGATCGCGCGAGGTGACGGCGGTGAACCGGATGCCGGACGGCGGCTGTTGTCGTGGGCGCATGCGGCCGGCTTCACCGACGTGACGGGGAGCGCGAGCACGTGGTGCTTCGCTACGCCGGAGGACCGTGCCTACTGGGGCGGCATGTGGGCCGACCGCGTCCGCGAGTCGCGCTTCGCGCGGAGTGCCGTCGATCGCGGCTTGGCGACGAGCGCGGATCTGGAGCGGATCGCCGCGGGCTGGCGGGCGTGGGTTGAGTCACCCGACGGCTGGATCTCCGTCCTCAGCGGCGAGATCCTCGCCCGCGCCTGACGTCTCCCGGACAGTCGCCCCACGATGTGTTGACAGCCGATGGTCCCGCCGCGAGGGTGCCATCGGCCAACTGCAGGCGACGACGAAAGGGAGCAGCATGACAAGTCTGACCAAACGGCGGCCGACGGTGTCATCCGTGATCGCGGTGATGGCGCTCGCGGTCGCGATGAGCGGCACGGCCGTTGCGGCGACGAGTGCGGCGAACGGCGACAACCTCATCAAGAAGAACACGCTGTCCGGCAACCGGTTGCGTAACCACACAGTGACCGGCAAGCAGATCAACCTCAAAAAGCTCGGCACCGTTCCCGTCGCGGCTCGAGCGAACAGCCTGCCGAAGCTGAAGTGGCACCCGCTGACGCTGCAGAACGGCTGGACGCTCTACTCGAACTTCTACGGCGCACCGGCTTACACCAAGGACGCGGAAGGCTTCGTGCACTTCCGCGGTGCCATCGATGGGTCATCCAGCACGAGCGACACTTTCGCCAGTCTGCCCGCCGGATTCCGGCCGATCACCCAGGGCATCTGGCTGCGGCCCCCCTCCACGAACGGGGACTCGGTTCCGCATCTCGTCGACATCTTCGTGAGCGGCGGCGGGGGCATGACCGCGGAGCCTGACGGCACGGCCAACAAGACCTTCGTGTCCCTCGAAGGCGTGAACTTCTACGTCGGCTGACGCCTGATTTGCCGCCTCCGAACTTTGGCGCGCGAACCGGACACCGTGCGCGTGACGTGTCCGGATCAAGCGCCAAAGTTCGGGGCGGTGATGGTTATGGGCCGGGGACGATGCCGACGCACGAACCGCCGCCGGCCCAGGCGAGACCGTTGAGGTCGCCGGCCGTGTAGTCGAACGGTCCGTCACGCTGCATCGTCGGATACATGACCGCTGCCTTGGTGGTGTGGCCGAGCCCGACGGCATGCCCCAGCTCGTGCCGCACGACCTGACCCACGAGCTCCAGGCCGTGCGCCTCGTGTGTGTAGATCTCCGCGAGCTGCGTCGTGTCGAGGTAGGCGATGCCGCTCACGATCTGCTCCCGGCCATCGCTGCGTACGGCGAGCGGGCCGCCGATACCGAGTGCGTCGCCGTCGAGGCGGCGAACGTCTGAAGGCGTCGTCCACGCGATGAGCAGCGGCGCCCAGCGCCGACCGTAGCGACCAGGTTGGTAGGCCGACCGATGGTTGCGGGCTCGCTCTGTCGTCGTGCCGTCATCGATGAACCGCAGCCCGGTGTCCCGGCTGAGCTCGGCGATGGCACTGGTGATGATCGTGCGGCCGTCAGGCACCGGCGCTTCACCGGACACGACGTAATGGATGGGTCGGCACGGATCCCAGCGCGCCGGGCTGATGGTCGTGAACCCACCGTCGGCCGGCGTCGCCGCGGGCAGTGGCAGCAGCCGCTGACTGTCGAGCACGAGGTGGGTCACCGGCACGGCGTCGGCGCCGGCAAGATCGTTGAAGTCGGCGGTGGTCGATCCGTTCAGCGATGCTTCGCGAGCCCCCGTCACCTCGAACCACGAGAACAGTCCGGCCACCGAGGTCAGCACGAGGACCAGCGCGACCACCGGCTGGGCACGACCGTTACGCCGTCGACGACGGCGACGGCGCGGCTGGCGGAGCTCGCCGGCAGAGAACTGCTCAGCCGGCGCCGGCGCAGACAACGCGGGTCGGGCCGCTGGGACGACGATGCCTGTGCGGTCGTAGTTCCGGCGCCGGACCGGATCGCGCAGCACCTCGTACGCCGCGTCAATCGTCTGGGCGAGCCGGAGATTGTTGCCCTGCATCGCCGCGGTGACGCGCTGTTCCCACGCGGCCTTGATCTGCTCGTCCGACGCATCGGAGCGCAACCCGAGAACGAAGTAAGGGTCGCTGGGCATGTGTCCGAACTCCGGGTGCGGTGGCAGGTCGCCCGACCTTACGGCCCGACCTGGGCGCTTCGCTGGGCTTTGCGTCAGCTGGTGGCTTGCGCGGCGGCTCGTCCCGCCGTGCGCCCGGAGAACAGGCAACCGCCGAGGAACGTGCCCTCGAGCGAGCGATAGCCATGCATGCCGCCGCCGCCAAAACCCGCGATCTCGCCGGCGGCGTAGAGGCCTGGCACCGGTTCACCAGACGCATCGAGGACGCGCGCCGACAGATCGGTTGCGAGTCCGCCGAGGGTCTTGCGGGTGAGAACGACCAGTCGTACGCCGATGAGCGGTCCGGCTTTCGGGTCGAGCAGCCGGTGCGGTTTGGCGACGCGGATCAACTTGTCGCCGATGAACGTCCGCGCATTTCGCAACGCGGCGATCTGCAGGTCCTTGGTGAACGTGTTGTCGATCTCCGCGTCCCGTGCGACGACCTCGCGCTCGACGACGTCGTAGTCGAGCAGCGGCTCGTCCGTCACCGCGTTCATCTTGTCGACGAGCTCGCGCAGGTTGGTCGCTTGCACGAAGTCCTCGCCGTTGTCGAGGAACGCCTGCACCGGTTTCGGCGTACCTTCACGGGCTCGTCCGATGACGTCGCGCCAGGACCGGCCGGTGAGGTCCGGGTTCTGCTCGGAGCCCGACAGCGCGAACTCCTTCTCGATGATCTTGCGCGTCAACACGAACCACGAGTGGTCGTAGCCGGTCTTGCGCAGATGGTCGAGTGTGCCGAGAGTGTCGAAGCCGGGGAAGAGCGGCACCGGCAGCCGATGACCGGTTGCGTCGAGCCACAGCGACGACGGGCCGGGCAGGATGCGGATGCCGTGCATCGGCCAGATCGGCGACCAGTTGTGGATGCCCTCGACGTAGTGCCACATCCGGTCGGGGTTGATGACGTTGCCGCCCGCACGTTGCGTGATCTCGATCATCCGGCCGTCGACGTGGGCCGGCACACCGGACACCATGTGCTGCGGCGGTGTGCCGCGGCGTTGCGGCCAGGCCTTGCGGACGAGGTCGTGGTGGCCGCCGATACCACCGGCCGTGACGATGACCGCCTGCGCGTGCAGCTCGAACTCGCCGACCGCCGTGCGCGACGACGACTCGCCTCGCGCGACCGACGTGGGTTCGAGGACCGTTCCCCGTACGCCGTCGACCTGACCACCACTTGTCGTCAGCTCGTCGACCTGATGACGGAACTTGAACGTCAACAGACCGCGCTCGGCCGCCGCGCGCACGCGGCGCTCGAACGGCTCGACGATCCCCGGCCCGGTGCCCCACGTGATGTGGAAGCGCGGCACCGAGTTGCCGTGGCCCATGGCGGTGTAGCCGCCGCGCTCCGCCCAGCCGACGATCGGAAACACGCGATGACCCATCGCGTGCAACCAGGCGCGCTTCTCGCCCGAGGCGAAGTCGACGTAGGCCTCCGCCCACTTGCGCGGCCAGTGGTCCTCGTCGCGGTCGAAGCCGGCGGTGCCGAGCCAGTCCTGCCAGGCGAGCTCGCGGCTGTCCTTGATGCGGAGCCGCCGCTGCTCGGGGGAGTCGACGAAGAACAACCCGCCGAACGACCAGAACGCCTGACCGCCGAGCGACTGCTCACCCTCCTGGTCGAGCAGCAGCACCTTCCGCCCGGCGTCGGCGAGCTCGGCGGCAGCCGTGAGGCCGGCGAGCCCGGCTCCGACCACGATGACATCGGCGTCCACGGCGAACAGTGTCTCCGAGCCGGTGCCGACACCGCCCGCGGCGTCGGCCGGCGCGGTTCAGCGCAGCCGGGTCACCTCGACCTCGACGCCGAGCGCCGACGACGCCCCACCGGAGTAGATCCCGCGCAACGGCGAGACGTCGGAGTAGTCCCGGCCGCGAGCCACGGTGACGTGCCGCTCGCCGATCGGGACGTCGTTGGTCGGGTCATGACCCCACCAGCTGCCGGTCCACGCCTCGATCCAGGCATGGCTCTCGCCCTGGACCGCAACTCCGCGCTCGGCCTCGGCCACGGGATGCAGGTAGCCGGAGACGTAGCGGGCGGGCACCCCGAGGCTGCGCAGCATGACGAGTGCAAGGTGGGCATAGTCCTGGCACACGCCGCGCGCCGCCTCCAGTGCCTCGACGGCTGACGTGTGCACACCGGTGACGCCGGGCTGGTACTCGAGTGCGTTGTGCACCCACGCGCAGATGGCCAGCACGGCATCGACCGGCGGGAGGTCGGATGCCAGCTCGCGTGCCCGCTCGCCCACCCCGTCGTCCACCGGTACGTAGTGGGTCGGGTCGAGCAGCTCG
>JAFAQI010000258.1 GCA_019246495.1 Frankiales bacterium
CTTCGCGATCCACTCGCAGGTGCACGCCGCCCGTCCTGACGTCGTTGGCGCCGCACACACGCACTCGACGTACGGGCGCGCGTTGTCGACGCTGGGTACGACGCTCGAACCCATCACGCAGGATGTCTGCGCGTTCTACAACGACCACGCGCTGTTCGACGACTACACCGGCGTCGTCACCGACGTCGAAGAAGGCAAGCGCATCGCGCACGCCCTTGGTGACAACAAGGCCGTCATCCTGCGCAACCACGGCCTGCTGACCGTCGGCACCTCTGTCGACTCGGCCGTGTTCTGGTTCATCACGATGGAACGGTCGTGCCAGGTGCAGCTCGTCGCCAAGGCCGCGGGCGACGTCGTACACATCGACCCGGACATGGCGCAGCAGACGCACGACTACGTCGGCACCGAGTTCGCCGGCTGGTTCTCCTTCCAGCCGCTGTGGCAGAAGATCACCCGCGAGCAGCCGGACCTGCTCGACTGACCGCGACCGACATCGGAGACGCGGACGATCCGCGTCTTGCGGACTACCGCGGCCTGACCGACGTCCGGCTGCGGACGACCTGGGAACCGCCGCACGGCGTCTTCATCGCCGAAAGCGAGCAGGTCATCCGCCGGGCCTGCGCCGCGGGCTACCGGCCGCGGTCGATGGTCATGGCCCCGGAGTGGCTCGACCGGATGGCGGGCCTTCTCGCGGACGTCGACGCACCGGTCTACACCGCGTCGTACGACGTCCTCCGCGAGTTGACCGGGTTCAACGTGCATCGCGGCGCGCTCGCGTCGTTCGACCGCAAGCCGCTACCGAGCGTCGCCGGCGTCGTCCGCGACGCGCGACGGGTCGTCGTCCTCGAAGGCATCGTCAGCCACACGAATCTCGGCGCGGTCTTCCGTTGTGCAGCAGCGCTCGGCATGGACGCCGTCGTGCTGTCGCCGACGTGCGCGGACCCGCTCTATAGGCGCGCGGTTCGCGTGTCGATGGGGGAGGTGTTTGCGATTCCCTATGCCCGCGCGGAGCGATGGCCGGAGGCCCTCGACGACCTGGCGTCGCAAGGCTTCCGCCGGGTCGCGCTGACCCCCGCCGCGGACGCTGTCCCGCTGGACGAGCTGGCCCTCGACGCGGAACGGCTTGCCGTCGTACTCGGCACCGAAGGCGCCGGGCTGACCGACGAGGCGCTCGCGCACACCGACCTCGCGGTGCAGATCCCGATGTCGGCCGGCGTCGACTCGCTCAACGTCGCCGCGGCAGCGGCGATCGCGTTCTGGGTGCTCGGCCGTCGACGCGAGCGCCAGCGCTAGCGCTAGCGGGTGAGCGCCTCGTCGATGACGGTCGCCAGCTTGCGCAGTGCCTTCCGCTCGCCGCCCTGGCGCGCGATCGGCTGCTCCAGCGACTCGAGCAGCACGGTCAGCTGAGCCGCCTCCTGCAGACAGATCTCCGGCAACGGCGTCGGCCCGGTGTGATCCGGGTGCAGCATCCGCCGCGGCTGCGCGTCCGGGCGCACGGTCATGGTCGCCGCGCTCTTGGACGCGAGCAGCTTCGTCAGGGCGATCGTGCCGAGCACGGTGACGTCGCCCACGACGAACGACTGCGGTTCGACCCGGTTGTTGCGGTTGCCTTCGATCGTGTGACCGACCGAGCCGCGTGGGCCGCTCGACACGATCAGACCGGTGTGCATGTCGGCCGGGTCGGAACCGGGGCCGTTCCAGCCATAGACGATCGCGTCGCCGGGCTCGGCCTCCCAGCTGGGCCGCCACAGGTGGTTGTTCTTGGCGAACTGCATGCCGTACCAGACGCTGGCGTAACCGTTCGGCATGCCGGGCTGCATCGACGGCAGCGGGTGGCCGCTGTTGGCGCAGACCCAGGAGACGAACATCGCGCACCACGGCTCGTGGTTGAGCCCGTAGAACTTGCCGTACTTGGTGTCGTTGTTCGGACCCTCACGGACGCCGACCTCGGTCTCGGCGAGGGACAGCCAGGCTGGCTTCATGAGGAGCTCCCTAACGTCGTCTCGGCCGCGACGCTAGGCAGTGCGGCGTCGTGTCGCAGCGGATCGACCCAACGGCCGATCCGCATTTGCCGCGGAAGGGGACATTTCTGCGGGTGATCGGCCTCACTAGGCTGCGCCCATGCCCGTGCTGCTCGACCGCGTCGACCGTGACGCGCCGGACTACGCCGTACGGCGGGCCGCGATCCTCGACCAGCTGACGGAGATCAACGCACAGCTGGCGCTGGCTCGCGCCG
>JAFAQI010000259.1 GCA_019246495.1 Frankiales bacterium
TCGGCGGCAGATCAGTGGCGCCGGGAGCTGGCCGGCTGGGCCATTCCCGACGAGATTCTCGCCGCGGCGCCGGAACCGCCGTGGGGCTTTCCCGCCGAGCTGTTCGGCACCGGGCCGGAGCCGGCCGACGGGACGTCGTACGACCGCGCGGTCGATGCGTTGCGGCCGTCCGGCGTCGTACTGGATGTCGGCTGTGGCGGTGGCGCGGCGGGTCTCGCCCTCGCGCCGCCGGCGACGCGCGTCGTCGGGGTCGACGAGAGCGCGGAGCTGCTACGGGCGTTCTCGGCATCGGCCGCGGATCGTGGGATCGAGCGTGTCGCGATCGAAGGTCGCTGGCCGGCGGTCGCGGCCGAGGTTGAGCCGGCGGACGTCGTGGTCTGCCATCACGTGCTCTACAACGTGCCGGATCTCGAGGCGTTCGTCGTCGCGCTCACCAGCCACGCGCGGCGGCGGGTCGTCGTGGAGCTGACCGACCAGCATCCGTTGCTGGCGACTGCCGACCTGTGGCGGCACTTCCACGGCATCGACCGGCCGGCCGGACCGACGGCGGCACTGGCCGCCGCGGTCATCCGCGACCTCGGTCTGCCGGTCCACGTGGAGGGCTGGTCCAAGCCGGCCCGGCCGGTGTCACGCGAGGTCTACGTGCGGCTCAACCGACGCCGGTTGTGCCTGCCGGTCTCCGCCGAGCCGGAGGTCGAGCGGCAGATGCCACCGACCGACGGCCCGCGCCGCGTCACCACCCTGTGGTGGGAGACCGGCCCGTGACTTGTCAGAACGTCAGGCGCCTATAACCGGCCGACGTTCTGACAAGTCTCGCTCAGCCGACGAGATGGGTGACCTGGTGCACCTTCGCGGCCTTGATCGCGGACGCGCAGAACCGGTCCACGACCCACCGCTTCTTCGAGAACAACGCGGTCTGGTCGGCGTAGTGCGGGTTCGACGGGTCGGTCGACTCCGAGTAGGTGAGGATCGTGCGCGCGTCGGGGCACGGCCCGCGACCCCATGTCACCACCTGCACGAACGACGAACCGCCGCTCGGCTCGGTCAGCCCCTTGCCGCTGTTCCAGCCGGTCCAGATCGCGTTGAAGTCACCGTTCGGGTCGCCGGTTCCACCGTGAATCGGGTAGCGGTGACCGTTCTTGGTGATGAACTGCACCTTGCCGAGCGGCACCCCGAGCGGCAGGTTGGCGTTGCGCAGATCGGAAATCGCGTCGCCGAGCGCAACCGCGACCGCAGGGTCGTCGGTGTTGAGGCCGGCCGGCGTGTGCACCGCGTCGTTGGCGTTGAACGGCGTCTTCCAGTACGGCGCCACACCCGTGTAGCCATAGGTCTGCGAGCCCGCCGAGTTGACGACGTTGTCCCAGAACCGGCGGAAGAGGATCGCGCCGCGCGAACCGACGTTCTCCTTCAGGTCCCACTTCGCAAGCACGGTGCAGGCGTCGCCGACTGCGACCGGCGGACCGGACGACGTCGGCAGGAAGCCGGTCGACGAGTCCTGCTTGCACAGCGAGACAAGCTGGTCGCGGGTGAGCATCCCGGCGTACTGCTCGTTGCTGAACACCTCGTCCTGCATGCGCTGCCGGGTGAAGCCGATCTTCGCGTTGTGCGCGGTCATGATCAGGCCGATGCGAGTGCGCAGCGACCGCGGCGTGCGCTGGTCACCGATGATGCGCGCAAAGCCCTCGAGTGGGTGCTTCGGGTTGGAGAGCCAGAACGAGTCGTTCGAGTTGGTGACGTAGTCCCAGCGCATGAGGTGCGGCAGGTGGCTCGGCCCGAACAGTCCGGGTTCGGCCGCATCCTTGTCGTTCTTCCAGTTGCACGACGAGGTCGAGCCGTCGAGGACCGGAAGACCCAACAGCTTGAAGGTGCCCGCGCCGAGCTGGGTGTTGCATTTCTGCGCGAGGGAGTCCGGGACGTTGGGGATGGTGCCGATGTCGGCGTAGAGCGCGTGGCCGGACTTGTCGGCGACGATCGTGTTGACCCAAGGGATGCCTTCGTACTTCTTCAGCACCTTCAGTTCGGCCTTCACGGACGGCGCCATGTCGGTCGCGAGGAAGTGGTTGAAGACACGGAAGTTGTCGACGTTGGCGTCGCGAATCGCGAACGCCGTCGAGTTGGTCCACGGCAACGGGATCCCGAGGATCGAGTTGAAAACCGGGCCATAACGCGTCCACCACAACGTGTGCGTGACCGTGCTCAGCTTTCCGCCGGCGCCGCGCACCGTGACCTTGACCGTCCGCGGCTGCATCTTCACGGCGGCGCCGTCGTACATGTAGGACGTGGGGTCGTTCGGCGCCAACGTGAGCTGGTACGGCGTGAACCGGAACGCCGTCGAGACGGTGTGGCTCCACGCCATCGTGGCGTTGTGTCCGATGAGCACGACCGGTACGCCGAACAGCGATGCGCCGGTGACGTTGACGACGCCGGGAATCGTGAGCTGCGCCTGGTAGAAGCGCTCGGTGTCGGTCCACGGGAAGTGCGGGTTGCCGAGCAGCAGCCCGTGCTTGTGGCCCTTGACGCCGGCCTTTCCGACGGCGACCGCGTTGGAGCCGAGACCGCCCATCGACTGGTGCCAGCCGACGGCGAGCAGCCGCGCAGCCTTGCGCGGCGCGAGGCCCGCGGCCGGCGGGTTGCTCGCGCTCGGCGGCTCCGCCTCGGCGATGCCGGGCATCACGACGTCCTGACCGGCGAGCAGGATCAGCTGGTAGAAGCGCAGGTAAGCATCGAGGGTCGTGATCGGGTGCAGCCACTTCGCGCCGCGGCACGCCGGGTCCGTGACGCGGGCACCGCCACCGACGTGCTTCAGCCAGCGGTTGTAGCCGGCGACGTAGCCAGTGACCGCCTGGCGCACCCGCGGCGAGAGCGACATCGGGCCCTTGCGGGCGAGCAGCTTCTCGACGGCGTGTGACTGGCGAACCTCGGTCCAGAAGAAGTCGGAGTCGAGGTTGGAGACGGTGACGCTGTTGCCCTGCATCGTGTAGCTCGCGTCCGGACCGAACCAGCGGCTGCGCTTGCCTTCGACGGTGATGTAGTCGGCGGCCATCGTGCAGAGGTTGTCCTGGGCGAACGCGTAGCCGTAGCCGTAGCCGAGGGAGCCGAAGTCCTTCGCGACGATGTGCGGGATGCCGTAGTCGGTGCGCGTGATGGTCACGTCGTACCGGTGGTGGCGGGCAGCGTGAGAACCGGCAGCGACGGCCGGCACGGCGAGGCCGGCGATCAGGGCAAGGCAGCCGGCGATTGCGGAGCGGCGGAGGTGTGGCATGGGTGCCACTTCGACAAGGCCCCCCGCGACTCCTTGCCGTACAAGGCAATTGCGGATTCCCTGACCTAGAAGGCGGGGAATCCGCAATGGCGGAGGCTCGGGGATTTGAACCCCGGATGGGCGATAAACCCAAACCGCATTAGCAGTGCGGCGCCATAGACCGGACTAGGCGAAGCCTCCTCGCGACCAACCGATCGCTCGACCAGCCGCGCCCGTCAGATTACCGCGAAGTGTCCGACGTTGAGGTGGTCATGACGACCTCAGCGTCGGACACTTCAGCCGGGGCGGGTCAGCGGGCGCTCGGGTCCCAGCGGTCGAGGGAGTTGTCGTAGTCCCGCAGGATGACGGCCCCGTCGAGGGCGACCGACATGTTCTCCACGTGGATGCGCCCGCGGGGCAGCTGGGCGGTGGGACCGGTGTTGTTGGTGACGGCCGCCCGGTCGTAATAGGCGACGCCGCCGTTGACGAAGGCGACAAAGATGCCGCCAGCGGCGGGAGCGACAAGGGCGGGCTGGCCCGGGAGGTCGAGCACACCGGTCGCCAGCGGGCCGGGGGCACCGGCCGACTCGGTGGTCGGGTCGAGCTGCGCGAGCTGGCGAGGGCGGTTGCGGACCCAGAGCCGCCCA
>JAFAQI010000135.1 GCA_019246495.1 Frankiales bacterium
GACGTCGTCGAAACCGTCGTCGGACACGGTGCGCAGCTTTCGACCCAACTGGATGACGTCGTTGACACGAGATCGTCGTACGACGAGACCGATCGCCGAGGAGCACTCCGCGATGGTGTCGGCGAGATAGTCGCCGTAGCTCGAGCGCGGCACGAAGTCCTCGGGTTGCACGTCTTCGTCACGCTGGCGAAGCCACCGCAGGAAGTGGTCGGCATCGTCTCCGTGTGCGCTCATGCGTCCGGCCGGCACGTTGAGCAGGTGATGCGGCTCGGTAGTGCTGTAGGCCAGACCGCGAGCCGGCCGCGGCGACGCGTCGTACATCACCACGCGCAACGGCACCTCGCGCGGCCACTGGCGCGCGAGCTGCACAACCGTCAAAGCGCCGGCGGCGCCTCCCCCGATGACGGCAACGGTTGTCATCGGCCCGCACCGATCCTCAGCCGCACGTCCGAGCAGTCCGCACACTCTTCCGCGCGGATGACGCCGCGCCGCACCAGCCATGCGTGCAGGAGACAGCCGACACAGATGCGAAAGCCCGCCTCGAGCGTCGCCAGCACGACCATGACGCTTGCGAGGGCATAGGCCGCCGTGTGCTCGTGGGCGGCGAAGTAGAGCAGCACGACCAGGGTCGACGTCGCAGCGCCCATGGCTTGCGCGAACCGCTTCGGCGGGCCCGCGACGAGCCGCGGCGGCCCCTCGAGTCGAGGCGTCACGACACGCGTCGCGAACAACGCGAGCGGGCTGAGCCGGGGCCCGGCCAGAACGCGCGCCCAGAACCCGTAGGCGACGAGCGCGAAGAGCTCCGGCCGGCGGGCGACGATCGCGACGAGCGTCAGCAGCGCGACGCCGGTTGCAGTGACCCGGACCGCACGCTCATCCACGTGCTCCGGGAACGTGAAGAAGCCATCGGCGGTCGTCGCGGTCATGGTCCGCTCACCACCGTCGCGGTGAGGTTCTCGGTGTAGGTCGCGCCGGAACGCTTGCCGGACAACGACTCCGTCCACTTGAGCGGCATGCCGAGCGCCGGTGACCACCACCAGCGCTGGGTGCGGCTGCCGCTTTCCGAACCTGTCATCGTGAGGTGCGTGTCGATGACATAGGTCTCGTACGACGTGCCGCCGAACGAAAGCGTCGCGGTGCCGACAACCTTCGCCGTACCGGACTCGGTGCGGGCGTTGTCGCCACCGTGGTCGCGCCAGGTCTCACCGACAGTGGGCTTCGCCGGCACACGCAGCTGGTCCGGGGAGTAGTTCACCGACGACGACTGTTTGATTCCGCCGCACGTGACGGTCGCCTGCTCGTAGCCGAGCACGACGCCGCCCGACGTGTAGCGGTAGATGTGCCGCTCGTCGTGCTTGTTGGGACTGCTGGGGTAGAGCCGCAGGTCGTAGTCGTAGGAGCCTGCGGGCTCGCCAGACGCCGGGCCGATGACGAGCTCGGCGTGCGTCGGAAACGTGTTGTGACAGGCCGAGAAGGGACCGAAGCGCACTTTCTCGTCGCCAGTGACGGCGAGGGTGTAGTTGCCCGTCGCCGGGTAGACGGGGCCGGATGTCGGGTGACCGCCGTGCGAGACGTGCCCGCCCGACGTCGATCCGCCGCTGGTCCCGCCGTTGCTGGTCGGTGCGCCGGTCGCTGATGCGCCCGGCGCGGTGCCGGGCCGCCGCGGCTTGCCGGCAACGACGGTCATGTGACGGCCACCGCGGCGTGCCTTGGCCGGGCGCTGCTTGGCAGCGGCGCTGGGCGGAGCCGTTGGCTGACCGAGCGCAGCGAAGTTGCTACCGCCACGGGAGTAGTGCGTCGGCTGGCTGCGCGTGTAGGCGCCGTAGCCGAGGAACGCGCCGACAAGCAACGCGAGGACGAGCACCGGCGACACCAGCCACGGCGATGTCAACGCGCGTGCCCAGCGCGGCCAGGTCTGGCGGGACGGAATCGGCATGAGGAAGCTCTCCAGGTTGGGGTCAGGTGCGGACGTTGCCGGTCGGACAGATGAGAGGTGTGGCGACGGGCGCCGAAGCGGCGACGATCGACCCGTCGGGGAACCAGCTCGCGTCGGCATGCTGATGCCCGACATCGAGCACGCCCGGCAGGAAGCCGACGGGGCTTGCGGCGTAGAGCCGCCAAGCCGTCGGGGGCGCAACACCGTTCGCGCTGGCATAACCGAGCAATCCGGCGAGGGATGGCCGCACCCCCGGCGCATGTAGGGCGAGCGCTTGGCGGTAGGCGTCCGCCAGGGGTGACATCGGGTCGACCGGCGAACCGACGAGCAGCGGCGGAAGCCGCAAAGTGGCAACGGCGCTCAGCACCGCGCCGTCGAGAAGCCAGGGCGCGAGGTAGATGGCGCGCGGTTGCGTCGCCGACTGCGCGTCGTGCGCGGCGATGTGCCGAAGCGCCGCGTCGGCAGCAGCGCTGCCCGTCGCGAGGAGGATGTCACCGGCCAGTCGTCGGGTGCGGTCCATTGCGATGCCGTGGCGAGCGAGTGCTACCACCAGCGCCTTGCTGCGCGCGGACGAGTCGGCGATGACGTGCAGACGCCGTACGCCGAACGAGCGCAGTGCAGTCGCCATGGCATCGGCTTCGCCGGCGTCGGCAAGGACGTCACATCCAGCGCCGCTGCGGACCGCAGCCGAAAGCTGGATCGGCGTCGTCGCACCGGTCCCCCAGCGACCGCCACCGGCGACCGTGCGACCGAGCTGGTAGCCGAGCCAGCCGGCGGTGTCGGCGCTCGCCGCGCCGGCCGTTTGCGCATCGGCAGCAGCTCCAGCCGGCACGGTGACGTCGACGGTCTGCTCTCCGCTCGTCACCCGGAGTTTGGCCGCTCCGCCATGGAGGGCAACGGTCGCGAAGCCTCCGGGGGCGAGCTGGTACCTGCGCCCGGTCGTACGGTCGATGACGAGGAGCGACTCGTCGCTCGCCACCGCGAGCTCGGCCGTGCCGACGGAGCGTCGTACGGCGAACAAGGCCGCCTGCTGTCCGTGGCCTTCATTGACGATGGCAAGGCCGGGCGCGGCCAGCTGGACGAGCGCCTGCGGAGCAGGCAGCCCGCCGAGGATGACGGCGAGGCCAAGTGCACCGGACAGGACGCCGGCCTCGGTCCGGACGAGTCGCGGCCGGCGGCGGAGCTCGAGCCGGGACGTCGCGCGGCCATGGCTGAGGCCGAGCAGTCCGGCGAGCACCAGCAGCGCGGTCTTGCCGATGACAACCGCGCCGAACGTTGTCGTCGTCAGCGCAGTCACGCCAACGCGATGGATCACGAGCAGGCCGATCCCTGTGGCGGCCAGGGTGACGCCGCTGCCCACTGCGTAGCGGGTGAACCGGCGGACACCGGCACCCAGCAGGACCCGCTCCGGCCCGGACGTCGCGAAGAGCGCGAGATGCGCGACCCCGCCGAACCAGATCGCTGCGGCGACGACATGCAGCCCGCTGAACAAGAGATGGCCGACACCGGCACCGCTGCCGACGAGCCAGGCCTCGATGCCGACGATGGTGGCGCCGGCGAGCATCTCGTCGGCCGGCTCGCGCCTACGCAGCGCGACGACGGCCGCCGCGGCGGCCAGCAGTGCGACAGTGCCTGCG
>JAFAQI010000189.1 GCA_019246495.1 Frankiales bacterium
CCGCGCCGCTACCGGTGCGAGTCATCGCGGAGGTCCTCGGCGTACCCGATGAGATGCACCAGAAGATGCTCGAGTGGGGCAACGCGGCGGCCGTAACCTTGGACCCGGCGCTCAACTACCGGACGTTCCGCAAGGCGGCGCTCGCGCTGCGGCAGATCCACGGCTGGCTCGGTGGGCATCTCGAGGAGCTGCGCCGCAATCCTGGCGAGGACCTGATGAGCAAGCTCGCGGCCGTCCGCGACGAAGGCGAGCTGCTCACCGATGTCGAACTGCGTTCGACGGCGCTGCTCGTGATCGGTGCCGGCTTCGAGACGACCGTCAACCTGCTCGGCAACGCGGTCGCGCTCTTCGACCAGCACCCGGACCAGCTCGAGGTGCTCAAGGCCGACCCGGAGCTGTGGCCCAACGCGGTCGACGAGGTGCTGCGTTATGAGTCGCCGGTGCAGCTGACCGCGCGCGTCGCGAAGGAGGACGCGGACGTCCTCGGTCATCACGTGCCGAGCGGCCGTTTCGTCAGCCTGATGATCGGCGGTGCGAATCGCGACCCGGAGATGTTCGCCGACCCGCAGCGCTTCGACGTGGCGCGGGAGAACGCGCGGGAGCACCTCGCGTTCTCGGCCGGCATCCACTTCTGCCTCGGCGCCAGCCTCGCGCGGCTCGAGGGCGCGGTGGCGCTGAAGATGCTCTACGAGCGCTTCCCGTCGCTGGCGCTCAGCGGCGAGCCGGTGCGCCGGCCGATGCGCGTGCTGCGCGGCTACGAGCACCTGCCAGTTCGGCTGACCGGCGCGCCGCGGACTCTCGCCGTCGCGTAGCGGTCGTTCAAGCTATGGCCGTTTGACCGGGCTCTAACCCGGTCAAACGGCCATAGGCGGCGTCAGGCGAGGTGGGACTTGAGGAAGGCGACCGAACGCTCCCAGGAGGGCTCGCTGGCTTGCTTGTCGTAGGTGCCGAGGGCGTTCTCCTCGTTTCCGAACGCGTGACCGGTGCCGGGATAGACGGTGAACTCGACGTCCTTGCCCATACCCTTGAGCTGCTGCTCGAGCTCCTTGATCTTGTCGGGCGGGAAGAAGTCGTCGTTCTCGGCGAAGTGACCCTGCACCTTGGCGGTGAGCCCGGACCAGTCCGGCGCCATGTCGCCGAGCGGAGCGCCGTAGAACGGCGCGGCGGCACGCACCTTGTCGCCCTGCAGCGCCGCGATCAGCAGCGTCAGCATGCCGCCCATGCAGAAGCCGATGACACCGACCGCGTTGCCCTGCACGGCTTGGTGGCTTATCAGGTAGTCGATGGCGCCGGCCATGTCGCGCGCAGCGCGGTCCGGCGGGAGCGACTGCATGAGCTCGCTCGCCTTGTCCATCTCGGTGTGCTCGGCGTAGTCACCGTGGTAGAGGTCGGGCGCGAGCGCGACGAAACCTTCCTGCGCGAGACGGTCGCAGGTCCGCTTGATCTGCGGCACCAGGCCCCACCACTCCTGGATGACGAGCAGTCCGGGGCCGGTGCCCGATGTCGGGGTCGCGAGATAACCGGACGCCGTGCTGCCATTGCTCGGAAATTCGACTGTCTGGCTCATACGTCGGACGCTATCGCGTCGTTTCCGGGCGCCGGTAGGGTCAGCCGGTGATCACCGACGTCGTCGACCGCTGGCATCGCTACGTCACCGGCGCTGCACCCGAAGCGCTGGACGAGCTGCTCGCCGACGACGTCGTCTTCTACTCCCCCGTTGTCTTCACTCCGCAGCGCGGCAAGGACATCACGCGGCTCTATCTCCAGGCCGCCGCGCAGGCGTTGCCTGGCGACGGCACTGATGGCGGCTCGTTCCGTTACACGAAGCGGGTACTGGACGGCGATGTCGCCGTACTCGAGTTCGAGACCCGCGATGCTCGAGTCGATGCAGAGCTGAGCGGGCGGTCGCAGGCATGGCGCGAGAGGTGTCGGTACTCGAGGCCGCGCAGCTGGTCGAGGCCGGTGGGGCGGTGCTTCTCGATGTCCGAGAGCCGGACGAGTGGCGTGACGTGCGCGCTCCGGGCGCGCTACACATCCCGATGCGGCAGCTGTCGACGGCGGCCGACCGGCTGCCCTGGAACGGCGTCATCGCCTGCATCTGCCACGTCGGTGCGCGGTCCGCGGTTGTGGCGGAGGCGCTGGTCGGCGCCGGCTACAACGCGGTCAACGTCACCGGTGGCATGAACGCGTGGGAGGCCGCCGGCCTGCCAGTCGAACGCGGCTGAGGGCGTGACCGGTC
>JAFAQI010000278.1 GCA_019246495.1 Frankiales bacterium
CGAAGTGGTCGAGACGCTCGACCGCGCGGGGCTGTTGCCCGCGATCGTCTTCGTGTTCAGCCGCGCGGGCTGCGATGGAGCGGTTCGGCAGTGCCTTCGGGCGGGCCTGCGGCTAGCCGAACCCGACGAGCGCGCACGGATCCGGCAGGTGCTGGAGGAGCGCACCGCCGACCTGCCGAGCGACGACCTCGGCGTCCTCGGTTACGGCGAGTTCTCCGACGCCTTGCAACGCGGTGTCGCCGCGCATCACGCAGGCATGCTGCCGGTGTTCAAGGAAGTCGTCGAGCAGGTGTTCAGCGAAGGCCTCGTCAAGGCAGTGTTCGCAACCGAGACGCTCGCGCTCGGCATCAACATGCCGGCGCGCAGCGTCGTACTCGAGTCACTCGTCAAGTGGAACGGCGAGGCACACGTCGACCTCACGCCGGGCGAGTACACCCAGCTCACCGGCCGCGCCGGTCGCCGCGGAATCGACATCGAAGGTCATGGCGTCGTGCTCTGGACGCCGGGTTTCGACCCGCGGCATCTCGCGGGCCTCGCATCGACGCGCACCTATCCACTGCGGTCGAGCTTCCGGCCGTCCTACAACATGGCCGTCAACCTCGTCGGGACACTCGGCCGGGTGCGCGCGCGCGAGCTGCTCGAGTCGTCGTTCGCGCAGTTCCAGGCCGACCGGTCCGTCGTCGGGCTCACCCGGCAGCTGCACCGCAACGAAGAAGCACTCGCCGGCTATCGCGAGTCCATGCACTGCCACCTCGGTGACTTCCCGGAGTACGCCGGGCTGCGCCGCGCACTGAAGGACCGCGAAGCCAGCCTCGCCCGGGAGGGCGCGGCGCAGCGACGTGCGGCCGCTGCACAGTCGCTCGAGGAACTGCGACCGGGCGATGTCATCCGCGTGCCAGCCGGCCGCCGCGCCGGCCTGGCGGTGGTGATCGATCCGCAGGGTGGCGCACCGTCCGGCGACCCTCGACCGGTCATCCTCACCGCGGACCGTCAGGTGAAGCGGTTGTCCGTCGTCGACTTCCCGACTCCGGTCGAAGCCGTGTCGCGCGTGCGGTTGCCGCGCAACTTCAACGCGCGATCACCTCAAGCGCGCCGCGACCTCGCGTCGTCGCTGCGCAACCTCGCCCTCGACGATGCCGGTCCGCGACGGTGCAGCCGGTCGGCCGCTGCTGACGACGGCGAGATCGCCCGCTTGCGAGCGGCGATCCGGCGACATCCCTGTCACGGCTGCGCCGAACGCGAAGACCATGCCCGCTGGGCGGAGCGGTTCGACCGGCTCAGCCGCGACACGGAAACACTGGCCGACCGCGTGCAGCAGCGGACCAACACGATTGCGCGAATGTTCGACCGCGTGTGCGCCGTACTCGAGCAGCTCGGTTATCTGCACGGCGACACGGTCACCGACGCGGGCCGCACCCTCGCGCGCATCTATTCGGAGTGCGACCTCGTCGTCGCGGAGGCGTTGCGTCGCGGCGACTGGGACGACCTCGACCCCACCGAGCTGGCTGCGGTGTGCTCGACGCTCGTTTATGAGGCCCGTCGCGACGACGAATCGGCGCCCGCACTTCCGTCGGGGCGCGTGCGTGCAGCCGTCAGCGATCTGACCGCGCTGTGGTCGCGGTTGCGCGCGACCGAACGCGATGCGGGCCTCGACTTCCTGCGCGAGCCGGACCTCGGCTTCGCTCGGACCGCGTGGTCATGGGCGCGTGGTCAGTCGCTCGACGACGTGCTGCGGGAGAGCGACCAGGCACCCGGTGACTTCGTGCGCTGGGCGAAGCAGCTCGTCGACCTGCTCGACCAGGTGGCCGACGCTGCAGCGGAGGGCTCGCCGGTCCGCGCCACTGCCACGGCGGCGGTGCGCGCCGTCCGCCGCGGAGTCGTCGCCTACTCCGGTGTCGCCTGAACCGACTGCACCGCCGCTAGCAGCCGGTTGAGCGAGGACTCGAGTGCCCATCGGTCGGACAGCTCGAGCAGCCGCTCGGGGTCGGCGGGCGTTGCGGGCAGCGCCTGGCTCACGTCCGGCAGGTCGACGTCACACACGACCCGTACGACGGGAGCCGCCGTGGTCACATAGTCGGCTGCGGCGAGGATCTTCGCCTTCGCGCCTGCCGGAAAGCCTGCGTCGTCGTCACCGCGCGCCGCCGCGAGGATGTCCTCGACGGCGCCGAACCGCGACACGAGTGCGGCCGCGGTCTTCTCACCGACTCCGCTGACTCCCGGGAGCCCATCGCTCGGGTCGCCGCGCAACACCGCGAAGTCGGCGTAGAACCGGCCAGGGATGCCGTACTTCGCCGCGACCGCCGCCTCGTCCCACGCCTGTGCCTGGCCGACGCCTTTCGCGGTGTAGACGACACGCACCGGCTTGGCGTCGTCGACGAGCTGGAACAGATCCCGGTCGCCGGTCACGATGTCGACCGCGCAGTCCGCTCGTGTCGCCAATGTCCCGATCACGTCGTCCGCTTCATAGCCGTCGAGGCCGAGCCGGCACAGCCCGAAGGCGCGCAGCACGTCCTCGATGATCGGCACCTGCACAGCGAGACCGTCGGGTGTCTGGTCGCCGCCGTCCTTGCCGACGCGATGCGCCTTGTACGACGGCAGCGCCGCGACCCGCCATGCCGGTCGCCAGTCGTCGTCCATCGCTGCGACGACGCGCGTGGGTCGGCGATCCCGAACCAGCCGGGCGATGAAGTCGATCAGGCCGCGCACGGCGTTCACCGGAGTGCCGTCCGGCGCCGTGACCGACTCCGGGATGCCATAGAACGCCCGGAAATAGAGCGAAGGGGTGTCGAGCAGCAGCAGCCGTTCGTCCGTCGCCGAGGCCATGCGTCACTCTTGCATCCCGATCCGGCGATTCGCCGCACAACGCTCGCGTCGGCATGCAACCGTGTGGGGCTGCCGCGCGTCTGACTGGTGACGCGACTAGTCCGGGGGTTGTCATGGCTGCCACGAGCCACCGAGCCGAATCCGCTACGCGCTGGACCCGAGCCCGGATCGGCCGCGTCGTCGCGGCTCCGTTGCTCGCCGCCGCCGTCGCCGTCGTGCCTGCCGCCGGAAGCCAGGCGCGCACACCGGTGCCGGGCCTGCGGTTCATCGTCGGCGCGCATCACATGACTGTTCAGCGATTCGCTGACGAGCCGGTGCTGTTCCTCGACGGCGGCGCATATCTCGCGAGCACCAACGGGACCTTCGAGCTCGACGCCGTCAGGTCGCACCACGGCATCAGCATCTGGCAGGTCAGCCGCTCCCACGGGACCACACACCGGCTGCGCCGGATCCTGCCCGACGGCCACGTCCACTTCGACCGCGGGCTACCGAACTTCCTCGTCTTCACCCTGCGCGACAAGCAGGGACATGTGGTGAAGACGTCGATCCGGTCGTTCTGCCCGGTCGCGGACGTCTACAGCGCCGCACGGGTCGGTCCGACCGGCCCCCCGAACCCGACATTCCCGTCCTACTGCGGTGACCAGCTGACGCGGGCCACGGTGTGGGGCATCAACGACGGCTGGGCGGTGCCGATCTTCAGCCAGCTGCGCGTGTCGCAGCAGGACGCACCAGATGGCAGCTACACGCTGCAGATCGCGATCGCCAAGCACTACGCGCGGCAGCTGCATCTGACCAGCGCGCAGTCGCAGGCCACGTTCTCGCTCACGATCGTCACCGACTCCGGAGGTGGCTGCCCACCGAAGTGCGTGGGCGGAGCCGCGCGCCGTACCACGACGAGGTCCGGCGGGGTAGCGCCGCGTCCCACGGGGTCCGGCCGGGCCGAGGTGCCGCGCGACGGTCTTCCTGACCTGGCCGCCCTGCCCGCAGGCGCATTCATGGTGGAGCACAACAAGCCACGCGGCCGCGACTACCTCGACTTCGCCGCGACGATCTGGGACCGCGGGCCGGGCCCGCTCGACGTCGAAGGCTTCCGGCACGGGCAGAAGCCGACGATGACCGCCCGCCAGTTCGTCTACCGCAACGGCCGGCAGGTGTCGGCCCCGGTGATCGGCACGTTCGAGTTCGACTCGCGACTCGGCCATCATCACTGGCATCTCGCGGACTTCGCCCGCTACGACCTGCTGTCGGCTTCCGGCAAGGAGCTCGTCCGGAGCCACAAGCAGTCGTTCTGCCTCGCGCCCACCAACACGATCAACATGTTGCTGAAGAACGCCGAGTGGCAGCCGGACCGGATCGGGCTCGGGAGCTCGTGCCCGAGCGACCAGTCCATCTGGTTGCGCGAGTCGCTGCCGGTCGGCTGGGGCGACACCTACGACCAGACCGTCGCCGGGCAGTCGTTCAGCATCTCCGGGCTCGCGAACGGCATCTATCTCGTTCGCGTCATCACCAACCCGCGGCACCGGATCCTCGAGACGACCACGAAAAACAACGAGTCGCTCGTCAAGATCCAGCTGGGCGGCGTCCCCGGCGCGCGGACCGTGCAGTCGCTCGGACCCGTGCCGGTGCACTAGCAGCGTCTAACCTGAGCGGATGCTCGCGTCGCCGTCCGCCGAGGTGCTCACCGACCGGTTACGCCGGGCAGTGAGCGCCGCGGCGGCGGCGGACGTCGACGCGCTGCTCGTCACTCCCGGCGCCGATCTGCGCTACCTGGTCGGGTACGACGCGATACCGCTCGAGCGGCTGACCTGTCTGGTCGTGCCGGCAAGCGGCGAACCGGTCCTCGTCGTACCACGCCTGGAGGAGGCCGCCGCGGAGGCGAGCGGTGCCGGGGCGGTCGTGAAGGTGCAGACGCACGACGAGACCGACGATGCGTTCGCGGTGGTCGCCGGGCTGCTCGGAGACGCGCTCGGCGAGCGGATCTCGCGGGTGGCCCTCGCGGACCGGATGTGGGCCGAGCAGGTCTTGCGGTTCCGTGAGGTGCTGCCCGCGGCAGAGCAGATCACCGCGGGGCGGGTCCTGCGCGCGTTGCGGTTGCGTAAGACACCCGACGAGGTTGCCGGCCTGCGCCAGGCCGGCCGCGCGATCGACGAGGTCCACCAGCGGATGGGGGAGTGGCTGCGGCCGGGCCGGCGGGAGCTCGACGTCGGCCGTGACATCGCGCAGGCGATCGCCGACGCGGGCCATCGCCGGGTCAACTTCGTGATCGTTGCGAGCGGTCCCAACGCAGCGAGCCCGCACCACGACCTGTCCGACCGCGTCATCGAAGCCGGCGACCCGGTCGTGGTCGACATCGGCGGCACGATGCCCGACGGCTATTGCTCGGACTGCACCCGGACCTACGTCGCCGGCGGCGAGCCCGACCCGGAGTTCACCCGCTACTACGCCGTCCTGCTCGAGGCGCAGCAACGCGCCTGCGACGCCGTACGCCCGGGTGTCACCGCGGAGTCGGTCGACGCCGCTGCCCGCGACGTCATCACGGCCGCGGGCTACGGCCCCGCGTTCCTGCACCGCACCGGGCACGGCATCGGACTCGAGGAGCACGAGGAGCCGTGGATCGTCAGCGGCAACGACACCGTGCTCGAACCCGGGATGTGCTTCTCGATCGAGCCAGGCATCTATCTCGCCGGCCGGCACGGCGCGCGGATCGAGGACATCGTCGCCGTGACCGATGACGGCGTCGAGCGGCTGGACACGATCGACCGCGAACTAGTCGTGCTTCACGCGCCGGGCGACCCGGTCCTGGGCTGACGCGCGACGTGCCCGTCGACCGCGAGCTGCCCACGGCAGAAGCCCGCGACCTGCTCGCTCTGGCCCGCGACATCGCGGTCACCGAGCTCGCGCCCCGCGCCGCCGAGTTCGAGGAGCGGGGCGAGTTTCCGCGCGAGGTGTTCCGCACCCTCGGCCGCGCCGGTCTGTTAGGCCTCGCCTACGACGAGGACTACGGCGGGGGCGGGCAGCCCTACGAGGTCTACCTCCAGGTGCTCGAGGAGCTCGCGGCCGGCTGGGCTGCCGTAGCGCTCGGCGTCAGTGTGCACACCCTGACCTGCTATCCGGTCGCGGCGTTCGGCACCGACGAGCAGAAGCAGCGGTTCCTGCCGGACATGCTCGGCGGTGAGCTACTCGGCGCCTACTGCCTCTCCGAAGCTGCCGCCGGCTCGGATGCCGGGTCCCTTCAGGCGCGGGCGCGCCGCGACGGCGACAGCTTCGTCCTCGAGGGCACGAAGGCCTGGGTGACGCACGGGGGCGTCGCCGACTACTACGACATCTTCTGCCGTACGTCGGACGACGCGAAGCGAGGCATCTCGCTGCTGCTCGCCGACGCGGCGACGCCTGGCCTGCTGCCGCAGCCGCCCGAGCGGAAGATGGGCCTCCGCTCGTCGCCGACCGCTCAGGTCGTGCTGGACGGCGCCCGGGTGGACGCCGATCGCCTCATCGGCGCGGAGGGCGACGGCCTGCGGATCGCGCTGTCCGCCCTCGACGGCGGCCGGCTCGGCATCAGCGCGGTGGCAGTCGGCGTAGCGCAGGCGGCGCTCGACGCTGCGACCGAGTTCGCCAAGCAACGCAAGCAGTTCGGCCAGCGGATCGCCGACTTCCAGGGGGTGTCCTTTCTGATCGCCGACATGGCGACGGGTGTGGAGGCCGCCCGCTCGCTCTACCTCGCCGCGGCGCGCCGCCGGGATGCCGGCAAGCCCTACGGCCCCCAGGCATCCATGGCGAAGCTATTCGCCACCGACACGGCGATGCGGGTCACGACCGACGCCGTACAGGTCTTCGGTGGCTACGGCTACACCCGGGACTTCCCGGTCGAGCGCTACATGCGCGAGGTGAAGGTCATGCAGATCTTCGAGGGGACGAACCAGATCCAGCGGATGGTCATCGGACGGCACCTCACCCGCGACTGACCCGGGGAAGAAGTCGCAGGGATACGCCGCCGCCGGGGGGGAAGGGCGTCGGCGTGAGCCTGCCGGACGCTCCCTTCGTCGAGCTGCTGAACTTGTCCGCCGCCGTCCTGTCCGAGGACGACCTGCCGACCACGCTTGGCGAGCTGTGCCGGATCGCGACGCGTGCGGTGCCCTGTGCCGACGGCGCGTCGATCACGACGTTCCCCGAAGGCAAGCCCAGTGCGGTCGCGAGCGACGATTGGGCCAAGGGTTTCGACGAGATTCAGTACGAAGAGCACGAGGGACCCTGCCTGGACGCCTACCGGACCGGCAACGCGTTCCGGGTGCGCGACCTCGCGGCCGAGACGAGGTGGCCGTCCTACGTCCCGCGGGCGAGCGAACGCGGCGCCAGCAGCATGGTCTCGATCCCGCTCGCTGCCCAGGGCACCAACATCGGCGCGCTCAATCTCTACTCGAAGGCAACGGACGCGTTCGGCGCGGCGGAGATGTCGATCGCGGTCATCGTCGGGGCCCACGTGGGTCTGGCCGTCCAGGTGGCCGCCGCGCTGTTCGGGCACCGCGACCTCGCCGTGCAGCTGGGGGAGGCGATGCGGTCCCGGGCGGCGATCGAGCAGGCGAAGGGCATCCTCATGGCCGGCCGGCGCTGCACGGCCGAGGAGGCGTTCGAGATCCTCGTCAACCTGTCCCAGACGACGAACCGCAAGCTCCGGGACGTTGCAGTCGCCTTGGTAGACGAGGCGAGCCGCGCGGACGGGGAGCGGCCGGCCTGACCGACCCGGTCCGGGGGCTCAGCCGTCAGCGGCCATCTCGGCGAGCGTGGTGACCGTCCGCCAGTTGCGCGTCGTGGCCGCGACGGCGAGCTTCTTCTCGAACAGCGCGTTGGTGAGCTTTGTCCGGCCGTAACCGCCGGGCGTCCGCAGGTAGACCTCTTTGCCGACGACGCGGAAGGTGTCCTCGCCGTACGCCGACGGGTCGAGCGCCCGGACCGCAGCCGCCGCGGGGGTGGCGGCCAGGAACGTCACGTGCCAGGCCGTCTCGGGCCCGTCAAGCGGCGGCTTGGCGACGACGCGGCGGAGATCAGCGGCGCTCCGCAACAGCACCCGCACCTCGAACCCGCAGTGCCGGGTGAGCGCGCCGGCGAGCTTGTCGGCGGTGACCGCCGGGCTGTCGAACACCACATTGCCGGACTGGACATACGTTCGGACCGCGGTCGCGCCGAGGTCCGTGAGGATGTTGCGAAGGTCGGCCATGGGGAGCTTCCGCCCGCCGACGTTGACCGCCCGGAGCAGGGCGACGTGGACCGCCATGAACACCAGTCAAGTGCACCCGTTCGGTCGGCTCAAGATGACACCCGCAGCCGCCGAAGCCTGGAATGTCACCGACGGCCGTCGGTGACATGGGACACGGTGATCCGAGCGACCTTCACCGACCCGCGCCGGTAGCGCCCGACGCGGGCACGGAGAAATTCGGTCGCCTAGGTCGCTCGGGGAGTGAGTGGCGAGACCGGCCCGACCGGATGGGGCGAAAGCCCCAAAGGACGGGAGAGCACTCCATGCGCACGGTCCTGGCAAGGTCGGCGGGACGCGTCACGCTCATCCTCGTCTCGGCGGGGATGGTGGGCAGCGTGGCGCTTCCCGTCGCACCTGCTGCCGCGGCTGCGAGGCACCCTCGCAGTGCGGCGCACCACCATCGGTCGGACGTCCGGATCGGTACCGCCGTGAAGTACGTCCATGACGCCGACGGCACCGTGCGCCGAGTCCGCTAAACGCAGCGTGAGGGCGTCGTACCGGATCCGGTACGACGCCCTCGGCGTCTCCCGCGCCGCCGCGGCCGCCGTGCGCCGTGGCTTATGGTCGCGGGGTGGAGGACCTCGACCGCGAGATCGTGCGGCTGCTCGCTGCCGACGGCCGGCGGAGCTTCACCGACCTCGCCAAGGACACCGGGCTCTCCGTGTCGGCGGTGCATCAGCGGGTGCGCCGGCTCGAGAAGCGCGGCGCGCTGCGCGGCTACCGCGCCATGGTCGACCCCGAGGAGATCGGGCTGCCGCTGACCGCCTTCGTCTCGATCAAGCCGATCGATCCGGCCGCTCCCGACGATGCTCCCGACCGCCTGGTCGGGCTTGCGGCGATCGAGGCGTGCCACAGCGTCGCGGGTGACGAGAGCTACATCCTCAAGGTGAGAGTTGCCGGACCCGCCGCGCTCGAGACGCTCCTCCAGGAGATCCGGGCCGTCGCCAACGTCTCGACTCGGACTACTGTCGTGCTCTCGACGCCGTTCGAGGACCGCCCGCCGGCTCTCTAGAACCTGCACAACGTCCCACGGAAAGCGGACATTACGGGACACGTGTTGACAGGCGTCGCGACACACCTTCGACCGACCTTGCACCTACCGGGCAAACCAGGGCAAGGTGTACGAGCCGCCGGACCCCCCTCGACCGTCGACGCCTGCGAAGGACATTCCTTTTGCTTGCCTGCG
>JAFAQI010000401.1 GCA_019246495.1 Frankiales bacterium
GATCCCCTGCTTGCGAACCTCGGACAGCCGACGGGCGAGGCGATGCGCGAGTGCGATCGGCAACGGCATGAGCTCGGGTGTCTCGGTGCAGGCGTAACCGAACATCAGGCCCTGGTCGCCCGCACCCTGGCGGTCCAGCGGGTCGTCGGAGCCGTCGTGGCGCTCTTCGTAGGCGTCGTCGACGCCCATCGCGATGTCCTGCGACTGGGTGCCGATCGACACGGAGACGCCGCACGAGGCGCCGTCGAAACCCTTGCGGGACGAGTCGTAACCGATGCCGAGGATGACCTCGCGCACGAGCTCCGGGATGTCGACCCACGTCTTGGTCTGCACCTCGCCGGCGATGTGCACCTGACCGGTGGTGATGAGGGTCTCGACCGCCACCCGGCTCTCCGGGTCGTCCTTGAGCATCGCGTCGAGGATCGCGTCGCTGATCTGGTCAGCGATCTTGTCGGGATGTCCTTCGGTGACGGACTCCGACGTGAACAGACGGCGAGACATGACCCTCCCAGGTGCGAGCGCGGAGCGCGACGACCCCGACTTCGGCTTGTGAGTCTAACGAGCCGCGGGGCTCAGTCGGGGATCCGAGCGGCGACGAGATCCCAGACGGCGTGCGCCAGCGCTTCCTTGGAGCCGAGCGGCACCTCGGTGACGCTTCCGTCCGCGCCGAGGACCGTTGCGGCGTTGTCCGGAGTCTCGAACGCGCGGGTCTCGCCGACCTCGTTGACGACGAGCAGGTCGCAACCCTTGGCCGCGAGCTTCGCCCGGCCGTTGGCCAGGACGTCGTTGGTCTCCGCGGCGAAGCCGACCACGATCTGGCCCGGCCGGGACCGGTCGCGGGAGAGCTCGGCGAGCACGTCGGGGTTGCGCACCAAAGCGACGGGATCGGGATCGCGATCGGCCTTCTTCAGCTTGTGCTCGGCCCGCTCTGCCGGGCGGAAGTCGGCCACCGCGGCGGCCATCACGATCGCGTCGGCGGCGGGTGCGGCGTCGAGCATCGCCCGCCGCAGGTCCTCCGCGGTGCGGACCCGGACGAGCTTGACGCCGGCCGGCTCGGGCAGCGCGACGTTGGCCGACACGAGCGTCACCTCGGCGCCGCGCGCGATCGCCGTACGGGCCAGGGCATAGCCCTGCCGACCGCTCGACCGGTTGCCGAGATACCGGACCGGGTCGAGCGGCTCGCGGGTGCCGCCTGCCGACACGACGACGTGCCGGCCGAGCAGGTCGAGCGGCTGGTGGCCGCGGGCGAGCAGCAGCATCGCCGCGTCGTAGATCTCGCTGGGCTCGGGCAGCCGGCCGCGACCGGTGTCGGCTCCGGTCAGCCGGCCGATGGCCGGGTCGAGTACGACGACTCCGCGCTCGCGCAGTGTCCGCACGTTGGCCTGCGTTGCCGGGTGCTCCCACATCTCGGTGTGCATCGCCGGCGCGAACAGCACCGGACAGCGCGCGGTGAGCAGCGTGGCGGTGAGCAGGTCGTCGGCGCGACCGATCGCCGCCCGCGCGATCAGGTCAGCCGTCGCGGGTGCGACGACGACGAGGTCGGCCTGCTGGCCGAGCCGGACGTGCGGCACCTGCTCGACGTCGCTCCACACATCGGTGTGCACCGGCTCGCCGGACAGCGCGGCCCAGGTCGCCGCGCCTACGAACCGCAGCGCGCCGGCCGTCGGCACGACGCGCACGGCATGGCCGGACTCGGTGAGGAGGCGGAGCAGCTCGCAGGACTTGTAGGCGGCGATGCCGCCGGCGACTCCGAGGATCACCCGCGGCCGGCCCGAGGTAGCCGCCGGGCTCCCGGTCGAAATGCCGGTCCCGCTCATGACCGGTCGGTCTCCGGCTCCGCTACGCCGTCGGCTCGAGCTGCTCGAGGGTGAGCAGCGAGTCGTTCACCTCGCGCAGCGCCACGGACAGCGGCTTCTCCTGCACGTGCGTCGGCACGAGTGGGCCGACGTACTCGAGCAGGCCCTCGCCGAGCTGTGAGTAGTAGGCGTTGATCTGCCGGGCGCGCTTGGCGGCGTAGATGACGAGCGCGTACTTGCTCTCGACCTTGTCGAGGAGCTCGTCGATCGGAGGGTTGGTGATGCCCTCGGGATTGGCGGCGGTGCCGGCCACGCCGTACCTACTTTCTGCGGTGGGAAACGGATTAAGGCTAGCAGCCGGCCGGCCATGCGGCGGGTGGCTCAGCCTGCCCGCATCAGCTCCACGAGGCGTTCGGCCGCCTCGGCGACGGACGTGTTGACGATGACCTCGTCGAACTCGTCCTCGGCGGCCAGCTCGATCCGAGCGGTGTCGAGTCGCCGTCGTACGACGTCCTCGGGCTCGGTTCCGCGACCGCGCAGCCGACGTTCGAGCTCCTCCCACGACGGCGGGGCGAGGAAGACGAGCCGCGCCTCCGGTGACTGCGCCCGGATCTGCCGGGCACCCTGCACCTCGATCTCCAGCAGCACCGGAGTGCCGGCCGCCAGCCGCTCCTCCACCGCGGCGCGCGGCGTGCCGTACCAGTTGTCGGCGTAGTGGGCGTGCTCGAGCAGCTCGCCGTCGCGCACCATCCGCGCGAACGTCTCGCTGTCGACGAAGTAGCGGTCGACCGCCTCGACCTCGCCGGGGCGCCGCGGCCTTGTCGTCACGCTGACCGAGTGCCAGATGTCGGGATGGTGCTCGCGCAGGTAGGCGACGATGCTGCTCTTGCCGACACCGGCGGGCCCGGACAGCACGGTGAGCCGGCTCGGAGCAGTCACGGAAACGGTCGCGTCAGGACTGCTCGGCGCCGGGCGCGAACTCGCGTTCGAGGGCGGCCCGCTGGTGCGCACCGAGCCCGCGGACGCGCCGGCTCGGTGAGATGCCCAGCTTCTCCATGATGCGTTGCGCGCGGACCTTGCCGACCCCTGGCATCGACTCGAGTACGGCGGACACCCGCATCTTGCCGATGATCTCGTCCTTCTCGCCGCTGGTGAGCACGTCGGACAGCGAGGCACCTTCGTGCTTGAGCCGGTCCCGCAGCTCGGCCCGCACCTTGCGCGCCGCTGCCGCCTTCTGCAGAGCCGCGGCTCGTTGCTCCGGCGTCAAGGGCGGAAGGGGCACTGGCTTCACCTCGTGTCGTCGCCGCGTCGGCAGGCGCGAGGATGGCCGGTCCTGCGCGCGCGTGCGCCGCAGGAAACCTAGCGCAGGTTTGTCCCGATGCGCGCAGCCGCTTCCCCCGGATCCGGCGCACCCGTGATGGGCCGGCCGATGACGAGCAGGTCGGCACCCGCCGCCAGTGCCTCGGCCGGCGTCGCGACCCGTGCCTGGTCCTGGTGATCCGCGCCCGCTGGCCGCACACCGGGAGTGATGAGCACGACATCCGGACCGACCGCGGACCGGACCGCGGCGACCTCCTGCGGGGAGCAGACGACCGCCCGCGCGCCGGCGTCGACGGCGAGCGCTGCCAGCCGGACAGCCGCCGATTCGGGTGGTCCGGCGATGCCGAGACGGTCGAGCACGACGGCCGAGAGAGACGTGAGGATCGTGACGGCTGCGATCGAGGTGTCGGGCAGTGCCTCCGCTGCCGCGGTCACCATCGCCGGGCCGCCGGCGGCGTGAACGGTCAGGAAACGCGGGGCCAACGGGCGGACGGCCCGGGCGGCACCGGCGACGGTCGCGGGGATGTCGTGCAGCTTCAGGTCGAGGAACAGGTCAGCGTCGGCGGCTGCGCGGATCTTCTCGACGGCCGCCGGGCCTTCCTGGCAGAAAAGCTCCAGGCCGATCTTCAGTGTCGACACGTGGGGCGAGACAGCCGTTGCCCAGCGGACAGCTGTGGCGAGGTCCGCGGTGTCGAGCGGAACGGCGATCGGTGCCTTGGCGGTGGTCGTCAGGACGTCTCCTCGAACGTGACGGGCGCGCCGCCGCTTCCGGCGCGGGCGGGTTGCGGGACCGGTTCGTCATCGCCGGGCGGATCGGCGGACTCCGGTACGACGAGGGCCGGCGGGCGATGCGCGAGACCGATGACGTCACGCAGCCGGTCGATCCCGCGGTCGGCGAGAGCCGCCCGCAGTTCGGCCGAGATCCGGCCGGGTGCTGACGGGTCGTTGAAGATGACCGTGCCGACCTGGACGGCGCTGGCCCCGGCGAGGATGAACTCGAGTGCGTCGAGACCGGTCCGGATGCCCCCGATGCCCATGAGCGGCACGTCCGGCAGCGCGGCGTGCACCTGCCAGACGCAGCGGACGGCGAGGGGCCGGATCGCCGGGCCGGACAGGCCGCCGGTGACCCCGGCGAGCACCGGTCGCATGGTCGCGTGGTCGATCGCCATGCCGAGCGTCGTGTTGATGAGCGACAGGCCATCTGCGCCGGCGTCGACACAGGCCTGCGCGATCGCGACGATGTCGGTGACATCCGGCGAGAGCTTGGCGAA
>JAFAQI010000008.1 GCA_019246495.1 Frankiales bacterium
GGTCCACTTCTGGTCCGCGGGACGTCCCGTCACTCCCCCTACTGCTTGCGCGTGAGCGCCGCGATCGGCAACAGGCGCGGCACCCGGCGCTGGTAGTCGGCGTAGTCGGAGCGGCGCTGCAAGGAGCGGTCCTCCATCATCGGGATGCTGGCCGTCTCGAACAGCAGCACCATCACGACCGGGCCGACGACGGTCCACCACCAGGTCGGGTCAGCGGCGAGACCGAAGAGGAACAGGCCACACCAGGTGCCGATCTCGCCGAGATAGTTGGGATGCCGCGACAGCGCCCACAGGCCGCTGTCGCAACTTCGCCCCCGGTTGGCGGGATCGCGGGCAAAGGCGCGCATCTGGTTGTCGGCGACGGTCTCGACCAACACCGCGACCCCGGTCACGACGATCGCCACGACATCGAGCGCGTTGAACCCGTGCGTCGGCGCACCCAACGCCGGCCACAACGGAAGAAGCCCGGCGAAGACGACGAGCGTCGGCACCAGCTGGATGCCGATGAGGTTGACGAGCCACCACGGCAGCCGGCCGCGAGTGCTGTCCCGCAGATCGATGTAGCGCCAGTCTTCTTGCGTGAGGCCGTGCCAGCCGATCGCCCAGTTGCCGGTGAGCCGGATCGCCCAGATCGCCACGAGCGCGATGACGAGGATCTGCCGAGCTTTGACACCGGACGGCAACCCACTCGGCGCGCTGGCTGCCCAGGCGATCGCGATGACCGGAGGTGCCACGCTCCAGTAAGGGTCGTAGAGGCTGGCGTTCGCCAGTACAACCGACAACAGGAAGATCACGGCAGTGGCGACGATGTCGGCCACGAAGGCAATCGTGATCGGGTGCTCGTGTTGCAGCAACCCCGCGGTGACGAGCGCGGCCACGCCGGCGAGGAGATAGCAACCGACAACGACGGTCAACGAGCCCGCTCTCGACATGCCGGCCAAGGAGCGTCCGGTGGGGTACGACGACTCGGTCATGAGCCGACCGTACTTCGCACCGTGGCGAGGACTGAGCTAGCGGTCGCGGATGGCTCGCGCGTAGACGACGAGACCGGCCGCAACCATGGCAATTCCGATGACGGCCCACACCCCGGACCCGCTCATGAAGCTGCCGCCGAGGATCCCGATGCCCTGCAAGGTGAACACCGCACCGACGACGGTCACGACTAGTCCGATGATGGCGAGCACACGACGGGTCACGCCTCACCAGATCACACGACCGATTCGGGCGGCCGTCTGGGACACTGCTGCCGACATGGGACCTCGCCTTTGGTGGCTGTTCGGGCCGGCGTTCGTCGCAGTGCTCGGAACCGCCTACGCCGTCTGCAACGCGCTGGTCAACCCCTATCCGACCGCTCCCGTCGGCGCCCTGATCACCGTGCCGTCAGACGTGGGGGTCACGCGGTTCCTGGACGTCGTCATAACACCGAGTCGTGACTGGCTGTCTCCGCACATCACGTCGGTGACGGCGGTGGGTCGCAGCCCAAGCCTGCGTGTGCGCTTCGTCACGACGACCCTCGATCAGGCCGTGATGACGTCCTCCGGGTTCCCGCTCCGTTGCGCTTACGGACGCACTCGGGCAGCCGCCGGGACCCACTTGGACACCCACACCGCGACCGTGCTGCGCATCATCATCGAGCCCACCCGGCTCGGCCGCGCGCGCTTTCGAGGCTTCACTATCTCCTGGCGCGCGGGGCCGTTTCACGGGACGTCGTTCTCGCCGTTTGCCGTTGCTGTGCACGCACGCGCATCGGCGTACGACGGCTGCCGCTGAGGCGAACCGCGGAACTGGTCGTCAACTGAGGTGTTCATGCCCGTGACGCGACCACTTCCGTGCACGAGGCTCAGCCGGCGAGGGCGCGAGCCCGGGCCAAGTCCTCCGGAGTGCCGCAGTCGACGAACGTGACCGTCGTCGGGACGAGATCAAGCTCTGTCTTGCTCCACACGACTTCGTAGAGACCAGACGGCACCGGTTCCAGCGTCTCGGCGATCGCGCCCGGCAAGAGGGATAGCCCGGCGAACCGCCAGCCGCCGTCGAAATCCGGATGCTCCGCGTCGGCTACGACGAGAAGCCGCGGCCGTCGACCGTCCCAGCCGGAGACGAAGCCACCCACGTCGACCGGCCCGTCGTACCAGACGTCGCCATTCGCGATCAGCACGTCACGGCCCGCGAGCCACGTCCGCAGCCGGCCGATCGCACCGGCCGTGCCCAGCGCCTCGGGCTCCTCAAGCGACACGACCGCCTTGCCCGCAACGTGCGACACGATCTGCTCCGACAACCAGTGCGCGTTGACGGCGACCGACGCAGGCGACAGATCGACGGCCTGCGCGACCCGGGACAGCGCCGCGTCCAGCAACGTGCCCGAGCCAACAGTGAGCAGCGGCTTCGGCGTGGTGTCCGTCAGCGGACGGAGCCGCTCACCGCGCCCCGCGGCGAGGACGACAGCAGCGAGGCTCACGACACCAGGCGGACCGCGCGCAGGATGTCCACGGTCGGCTCGCTGAGTTCAGGCAGTGCGTCCAACCCGAACCAGCCAGTGCGCAGCACCTCAGCGTCGTCGTCGCCCAAGAGCTTGGTCGAGTCCGGCACGTCGAGCAGATAGACGACGTCGACCCGCCGCACACGTGCGTTGACCGACGCATGCGGCACGGGCAGCGTCGACGGGTCGAGCTCCAGACCGAGCTCCTCCGACAGTTCCCGAACGAGGGCGCTTGCCGCAGGTTCGTGGCGGGCGAGGAGACCGCCCGGCAACGCCCACCCAGGGCTGTGCCGCTGGTCGACGAAAGCGACCCGACCGTCGGTACGCCGGAGAACCGCGACCGCGCCGACCGTGTAGGACGGCGTCAGCAGATGGATGACGGCACGGCGCAGCGAACCCGGGAGGCGTCGGAACAGCGCGAAGGCCGCCTTCTTCACCGGCCCAAGCGTAGGGGGCACCTTGATAACGTCCGTCCGTGGCGCGTCCGCTCCGGATCGGAAACTGTTCGGGCTTCTACGGCGACCGCTTCGCGGCGATGCGCGAGATGCTCGACGGCGGCGAGCTCGACGTCCTGACCGGCGACTACCTGGCCGAGCTCACGATGCTCATCCTCTTCCGCACCCGGCTGAAGGATCCGAATCGCGGCTACGCGAGCACGTTCGTCCGCCAGCTCGAGGAGTGCCTCGGTACGGCGTGGGAGAAGAACGTGCGCATCGTCGCCAACGCCGGCG
>JAFAQI010000009.1 GCA_019246495.1 Frankiales bacterium
GCAGGAAGTCCTCGTCGAGCTGCATTGCCTCGGGATCGCCACCAGCCGCCTTGACCGACTGCTCGGTGAGCCGACGGCGTTACTCGACCGGATCGACGAGCTCGGAGTAGGCGGGCGCAAGCTCGACGCCGGCGATGATGAGGTCCCACGCCTCGGTAAGCCGCGGGTCGCTGCGATGGGTGCGCGCGAGCGGGCGCACTTCAGCCGGATAGTCCTTCACGAACGTCGGCTCGAGCAGCGTGTGTTCGACCAGCTTCTCGAAGAGCTCGAGCACGATCTCGCCGGCCGACCAGCCGGGCTGGAGCGCGACATCGCGATCGGCGGCGAGAGCGGTCAGCTCGTCGCGCGTGGTGTCCGGGGTCACGTCGCGGCCGACTGCCTCGCTGACCGCTTGATGAATCGTCACCGATCGCCACGGCTTCGCCAGGTCGATCTCGCCCCCGTGCCCGTCCGGTACGACGCTGCTGCCGAGCGCTTGTGCGGCGGACAGCACGAGGTCTCGCGTGAGATCGGCCATCGTGTCGTAGTCGCCGTAAGCCTCGTATGCCTCCAGCATCGTGAACTCGGGGTTGTGCGTCGTATCGATGCCCTCGTTGCGGAAGGTGCGGCCGATCTCGAAGACCCGGTCGATGCCACCGACAACCAGCCGCTTCAACGGCAGCTCGAGAGCGATCCGCAGATACATCTCCGCGTCGAACGCGTTGAGCCGCGTCGTGAACGGGCGCGCGGCCGCGCCGCCATTGGTGAACTGCAGCACCCCGGTCTCGGCCTCGACGAAGTCGCGGCGGGCGAGTGTCTCGCGCAAGCTCCGCAGCACCGTCGAACGCGCATGCACCAGCCGCCGGGCATCGGCGTTGACGACCAGGTCGACGTAGCGCTGCCGCACCCGTGCCTCCGGGTCGGCCAGCCCCTTCCACTTCTCGGGAAGCGGCCGGAGCGCCTTGCTGGCGAGCATCCAGGACGAGCCGAGCACCGACAGCTCACCGCGCCGGCTCGAGATGACCTCACCGGTGACCGAGACGTGGTCGCCCAGGTCGACGTCCCGCTTCCACGACTCGAGGGCCTCGGCCCCGACGGTGTCGAGCGACAACATCACCTGCAGGTCGCCGGTGCCGTCGCGCAAGGTCGCGAAACACAGCTTGCCGCCGTCGCGCTTGAGCACCACCCGGCCGGCGACCGACGCCTGCTCACCGGTCGTCGTGTCGGCTTCCAGCTCGCCGAACCGCTCGCGCAAAGCACCGAGCGACGTCGTACGCGGAACCGACACCGGATAGGCGTCCACGCCCGCCGCCGTCAGCCGGCCGAGCTTCTCCCGCCGTACCCGGATCTGTTCGCTGGCGCCTTCGGCGCTTGTCGCGGGGCCCCAACCCCGCTCCCCAGCGGGGTTGGCGTCCTTGGTCACACCGTCAGGCTAGTGATTGGTCGATCAGGCGTCGTAGGTGATTACTCCGCGGATGTTGACGCCCGCGGCCATGTCCTCGTAACCGGCGTTGATGTCATCGAGGGAGTAGGTCTTCGTCACGAGCTCGTCGAGCTTGTACTGCCCGTCCCGATAGAGCGACAGGATGTTCTTGATGTCGTGCATCGGGTTGGACGAACCGAACAGCGAGCCCTTCACGGTCTTTTGGTAGAGCGTGAGCACGGTGCCATTCAGCTGGATCGTGTTGTCCGCGATCGGCCCCAGCCCGACGACGACGGTCGTGCCGAGCTTCCGCGTCGCGCTGAACGCGTCCTCGACGACCTTGGAGTCGACCACGCCGACCGTGACGATCGCCGAGTCGGCACCGACGCCGTTGGTGACCTCGAAGGCCTTGGCGATGGCCTCCTCGCCGTTGCTCACGGCGTGCGTCGCGCCGAACTCCAGCGCCTTGGTCCGCTTGAAGTCGATCGGGTCGACGGCAATGACGTGGCGTGCGCCGGCGTGCTTCGCGCCCTGGACGGCGTTGATGCCGATGCCGCCGATGCCGAAGATGACGACCGTGTCGCCGGGTGTGATGTCGGCGGAGTAGACCGCCGAGCCCCAGCCCGTCGGCACGCCGCAGCCGACGAGGGCTGCCTTCTCCAGCGGCAGGTCGTCGTCGATCTTCACGACCGAGTTGCGTGACACGACCGCGCGCTCGCTGAACGTGCCGAGCATGCACATGCCGCCAAGATCCTGCTCGCCGGAGTGGAACCGGAACGTCCCGTCGGGCAGGCAGCCGTCGAGCAGCAGCGCGCCCATGTCGCAGAGGTTCTGGTGTCCGGTGGAGCACCACCGGCACTTGCCGCAGGTCGGCAGGAAGGAGCAGACGATGTGGTCTCCCAGCGCGATGTCGAAGACGCCTTCGCCGACGGCCTCGACGATGCCGGCGCCCTCGTGCCCACCGACGATCGGATAGCGCGACGGCAGGTCACCCGTGCGCAGGTGGTCGTCGGAGTGACACATGCCCGAGGCGACGAACTTCACGAGCACCTCGCCGGCCTTGGGGGCGTCGAGGTCGAGCTCGACGATGTCCCAGGACTTGCCGGCCTCCCACATGACTGCGGCGCGGGTCTTCACTGCTGGCCTCCAGAACTCCGTTCGGTACGCCGGACGTTACCCCGCGCCCCGAAAGTTGTCAGTCGGCGAGGTTCCGCTCGAAGACCAGCCGCAAGCCGATGAGCGTGAGGTCGGGCTCGTGCTCGGTGATCGTCTCCGCCTCGTCCATGACGAGCGGCGCGAGACCGCCGGTCGCGATGACGACCGGCGGCTGGTCCAGCTCGGCAGAGATGCGACGGACCAGCCCGTCGATCTGACCGGCGAAGCCGAAGATGATGCCCGATTGCAAAGCCTCCACGGTTGACTTCCCGATGACCGACCGCGGCCGCACGAGCTCGACCTTGAGCAGCCGGGCAGCCCGGGCGGCGAGGGCATCGACCGAGATCTCGATGCCAGGAGCCAGCGCGCCACCGAGGAACTCACCGCGTTCGCTGACGACGTCGAAGTTGGTCGACGTACCGAAGTCGACGACGATCGCCGGCCCGCCATAGAGCGTGTGTGCGGCGAGCGCGTTGACGATGCGGTCCGCACCGACCTCGCGTGGGTTGTCGTAGAGGATCGGCACGCCGGTCTTCACACCGGGCTCGACGATGACGGCCGGGACGTCGGCGTAGTAACGCTCGAAGACGCCGCGCAGCTCGTGCAGCACCGCGGGCACCGTCGAGCAGGACGCGATGCCGTCGGGCATCACCTGCCCCTCGAGCAGCCCGCGCAGCAGCAACGCGATCTCGTCCGCGGTCGCGCGCGCATCGGTCTTGATCCGCCATGACTCCGCGAGGTCCGGGCCGTCGAAGCAACCGATGACGGTGTTGGTGTTACCGACGTCGATGGTCAGCAGCACGGCGTCACCCGTTCCTCAGGTCGAGTCCGATGTCCAGCACCGGCGCCGAGTGCGTCAACGCGCCGACCGAGAGATAGTCGACGCCCGTCTCCGCGACTGCACGCGCGCGATCGAGAGTGAGCCCGCCGGTCGCTTCGAGCTCGGCGCGGCCGCCGTTCACGCGCACGGCTTCGGCGAGGTCGTCGACGGACATGTTGTCGAGCAGCAAGAACGTCGCACCGGTCTCGAGCGCCTCCGTCACCTGCGCGACCGTGTCGCACTCGACCTGCACCGGTACGCCGGGAAACAGCTCGCGCACCGACGTCAGCGCCGGCCCGACTCCACCGGCGGCGAGGACATGGTTGTCCTTGACGAGCGCCGCGTCGTAAAGACCCATCCGCTTGTTGACGCCGCCCCCGCAGCGCACGGCGTACTTCTCGAGCGCCCGCAGTCCAGGAGTCGTCTTCCGGGTGTCGAGGATCTGCGCGCCGGTGCCGTCGACCTCGTCGACCCACTGGCGTGTCAGGGTCGCGATTCCCGAAAGGTGGCAGAGGAAGTTCAGCGCCGTGCGTTCGGCCGTGAGCAGTGCGCGGACCAACGCACGGGCGGTCATCAGCACATCGCCGGCCGCGACCGCCTCGCCGTCGGCGACCCGCCAGTCGATGACGACCGAGTCGTCCGTCGCGATTTCGAGCACCGCGGCGACGACCGGCAGGCCCGCGACAACGCCGGGACGGCGCGCGACGAAGTCGCCCACGCCTTCGAGGTCGAACGGCACCGTCGCGACACTCGTCACGTCGATGCCGTTGCCGAGGTCCTCCTCGAGTGCGCGCGTCACCAGCGCCTGCACCTCGGCGG
>JAFAQI010000025.1 GCA_019246495.1 Frankiales bacterium
GGTGCGCGCGGCGCGGGCCCGGGTCGTCGCCGCAAACGTCGGCGGCACCGTCGTCGTCGTCTCGCACGTGACGCCGACCAAGGCGTGGGTCCGCGACGCGCTCGACGCACCCGACCACCTGCTGTTCCGGGTGCATCTCGATCCGGCGTCACTGTCGACGATCGAGTGGTACGACGACGACAGCGGTGTTGTCCGGTTGCTCAACGACACGAGTCATCTGGCTGGCGGACTCGCCACCGGCGCACGGCCATAGGTTGACCCGGTGCCGATGCGCCGGACCGTCATCAGTGGCGGTGACCTCACCAAGCAGCTGACGACGCTGCGCGCCGAGCTCGGCGTCGCCGGCGCCTTCCCTGCCGACGTTGTCGCCGAAGCGGACGCGGCCGCGTCGGCCAAGTTGCCGGAGCTCGTCGACGCCACCGACTTGCCGCTCGTCACCCTCGACCCGCCGGGCTCGACGGACCTCGACCAGGCCTTCTTCATCGCTCGCACGGCGAAGGGGTTCGACGTCAGCTATGCGATCGCCGACGTCGCGTCGTTCGTCCGGGCCGGCGGTGCCGTCGACGGTGAAGCGCGGCGCCGGGGCGAGACGCTCTATCTGCCCGACGGCCGCGTCCCGCTGCATCCGCCGGTGTTGTCGGAAGGCGCGGCGAGTCTGCTGCCGGAACAGGCGCGGCCGGCCGTGCTGTGGAGGCTCGCGCTTGATGCCGACGGAGAGGTGACGTCGGTCGACGTACGACGGTCGCTTGTTCGCAGCCGGGCGCAGCTCGACTATCCGTCGTTCGAGCAGACCGGCGGCGACCTCGTGGCGCTGCTCAAGCAGGTCGGCGAGCTTCGGCAGGAGCGCGAGCGGGCGCGCGGCGGTGTGTCGTTGCCGGTGCCGGAGCAGGAGGTCGTGCTCGTCGACGGCAGCTGGCAGCTGCGTTATCGCGCGCCGCTGCCGGTCGAGGGCTGGAATGCGCAGCTGTCCCTGATGACCGGCATGGCCGCGGCGAAGTTGATGCTCGACGGGGGCGTCGGGCTGCTGCGGGTCATGCCGCCGCCGGACGACCGGACGATCGGGTGGATGCGGCACAGCGCCAGAGCGTTGCGCGTCGACTGGCCGGCGTCGGCGTCGTACGCCGATGTCGTCCGCGGGCTGGACGCGACCGTGCCCGCGCAGGCAGCGCTGTTGCGAGTCGCGCAGTCGCTGTTCCGTGGCGCCGGTTACGTCGCGTTCGACGGCACGCCGCCTGCGGAGACCGAGCAGTCCGCGGTGGCCGCGCCCTACGCGCATGCGACCGCGCCGCTGCGGCGGCTGGCCGACCGGTTCGTGTCGGAGTGCTGTCTCGCCGCGTGCGAAGGGATTGAGGTGCCGGACTGGGCGCGGAGTGCGTTGCCGTCGTTGCCGGAGCTGATGGCCGGCGCCGACCGGCACGCGCACGAGGTCGATCGCGCCGTCGTCGATCTCGCTGAGGCGTTGCTGCTCACTGGACGTGTGGGCGAGGTCTTCGAGGGTGTCGTCGTGGACGCCGACGACAAGCGCGGTGAGGTGCAGCTGCGCGATCCCGCGGTCCGCGCCCGGCTGACGGGCGACAGCCTGCCGCTGGGCAAGGAAGTCTCCGTCCGGCTCGCCGAGGTCGACGTGGACCATCGGCGCGTGACGTTCACGCTGGCGTGAACCTGCGGGCCCAGGCCCGGGCGAGCAGCGCACTGCGCGCGGCGAGCCAGCAGGCAAGCGCCAGCCAGATGCCGGTGATGCCCAGGCGGTGCCAGGCCAGCGTCGCCGCGGCGAGCGGCGCAAAGGCGAGCAGCGCGACGAGCATCGTGCGGCGCAGCGTCGCGTAGTCAGCGGCACCGAGCAGCAGGCCGTCGTAGACGAACGCGAGAGAGGCGAGCGGCTGCATCGCGCCGCAAACGACGAGCCCGATGATGGCGACGCCGATCACGCCGTGGTCGCCCGTGAAGATCAGTGGCAGCACGGGGGAGAGCGCCATGGTCAGGACGGCAACTGCGCCGCCGGCGACGAGACCGAGACGCAGGCAGCGACGCCCGATCGCCATGGCCTGCGCGGTGTCGCCCGCGCCGAGCGCCGCACCGACGTAGACCTGCGCCGGCACCGCGAGCGCGTCGAGGGTGAGGGCGAGCAGCAGCCAGATCTGGAGCACGACCTGATGCGCGGCGAGTGTGGCGGAGCCAACCTGCGCCGCAGTTGCGGTCGCCGCCACCAATGCGGCGCCGAGGGCGACGGTGCGGACGACGAGTGCCCAGCCGCTGCGCAGCAGGATGACCAGCTCGGCCCGGGTCGGTGCGGTGATGGCCGGCAGTCGCCGTCGGCTCGCGACGACGAACATCGCGGCCGCGGCGATCTGCGCGGCGACCGTTCCCCATGCCGAACCGGCGACGCCCGTGTGGGCGCCGTAGACGAGGACGACTTCGAGCACCACGTTGACGACGTTCGCCGCGAGGACGATGCGCAACGGCGTCTTCGTGTCCTCGTGACCTTGCAGGTGCCCGGTGCCGGCGAGAGTCAGCAGCAGGAACGGCATACCGATCGCGGAGATGCGGAGGTAGGTCGTCGCGTTGTGCTGTGTCGCGCCGTGGCCGCCGAGCGCTGCGGTGAGCGGTGGACCGGCGACCGCCACGACCAGTCCGATGACGACGCCCAGCGCGAGCGCGACGGCGTACGCCGTGGTCGCGGCACGTGCGGCGCCGTCGGCATCAGCGCGGCCGCGGCGAAACGCGACCTCGGACGTCGTTGCCATCTCGAGGAATGCGGACGTCCAGCCGATGAGGTTGAGCACCGTCGTCGCGAGCGCAAGGCCCGCCTGAGGGGCGCGGCCGAGATGACCGACGATCGCCGTGTCGGTGATCGTGTAGGCCGGCTCGACGATCCGCGCACCGAGCGCGGGGACGGCGAGGCCGATGATGCGCCGATCGAGCTCGGTCAGGAC
>JAFAQI010000033.1 GCA_019246495.1 Frankiales bacterium
CGGCGAACCGCATCAGCCTGCTCACGACGTACGGGTCGGCGGCTGTCGCCTCGACGCTGTTCGCGCTCCTCGCGGAGGTGAACCACGTGTTGGGCGCGGCCTTCCATCACTTCAAGAGCAACCAGATCGACCTTGCGCTCTACTTCGACGCGGCAACCTTCCTCGCGTCGGCCGTGACCGTGTTCACGTTGCGCAGCATCTCGAGTCCGAAGCCCGCAGAGGCGGCAGCCGGTGAGCCCATGTCGACCTGGCGTTCCGTCGTCGACGGATGGCAGTACATCGCGTCGGCGCCGTGGCTGCGCGGCCTGCTGGTAGGCATTCTCGGCGCGGTGGCCGCTGGGGCGGTGGCCATCGGGCTCTCACCACGCTTCGTCGTGGACCTGCACGGCGGTAACGCCGGCTACGGCATCCTGTTCGGCACCATCTTCGTCGGCTTGGCCATCGGCATGACGACCGGACCTGCGTTGTTGCGCGGTGTCTCCCGGCGGCGGCTCATGGGTTTGTGCATCATGGCGGCCGGCGTCGCGCTCGCCCTCGACTCGGTCATGCCGAACCTGCTGCTCGCCATGGTGTTCACGTTCTTCATGGGCGCCTTCGCCGGTGTCGTCTGGGTCACCGGCATCACGCTCGTCGGTCTGGAGGTGCCGGACGACCGGCGGGCGCGGACGTTCGCCTACCTCTACAACATGATGCGGCTCATGTTGCTCGCCGTCGTCGTGGCGGCACCGTTCATCGCGGGCACGATCGGTCAGCACTCCGTCGTGGTGAGCGACACCAGGCTCCGGCTCGACGGCGTCACGATCACGATGTTCGTCGCCGGAATCATCGCGGTGGTCGTCGGCCGCATATCGTTGAAAATCATGGACGACCGGCCGGGCGTGCCACTCCGGGCGGACCTCACCGCGGCGCTGCGACACCGGTCGCCGGAACCGGGACGTGGCGAGGGCGGGCTGTTCATCGCGTTCGAGGGCGGCGAGGGCAGCGGAAAGTCGACCCAGGCGCGGCTGCTCGCTGATGCGCTGACCTCCCGGGGATACGACGTCGTTCTCACCCACGAGCCTGGCGCGACCGACATCGGGCGCCGGCTGCGCGCGGTGCTCCTCGACCGCGACAACACACAGATGACACCGCGCACCGAGGCGCTCCTCTACGCCGCCGACCGCGCGCAGCACGTCGCCGAGGTCGTGCGTCCGGCGCTTGCCCGCGGCGCCGTCGTCATCACCGATCGCTACGTCGACTCATCGCTTGCATACCAGGGCGGCGGACGCGAGCTCGACGATCACGAGGTGCGCAGGCTTTCGCGGTGGGCGACCGGCCGGCTGGTCCCGGACCTGACGGTCCTCCTCGACGTCGACCCCCGGGTCGGGCTCCGGCGCGCCACCGGGCCCGGCGACCGGCTCGAAGCCGAGGAGCTCGATTTCCACGACCGGGTCCGGTCGGCGTTCCGCGAGCTCGCCCGGCACGGTCGCGGTCGGTATCTCGAGGTCGAGGTGACGACTGCCGATCCGGCGGAGGTGCACGCGAAGGTGCTCGAGCGCGTCGAGCACGAGCTGCCGCCGGTGCCGCAGTCCGACGTTTGTGACCAGTCAGTCTCGGAGGGCACGCTCTCGGAAAACACGCCCTCGGCAAACAGAGTGTCGCCATGAGTGCCTTCGACGCCCTCGTCGGGCAGAGCGACGTCGTCACGCTGTTGCGATCGGCCGCAGCCGCGGCGGCTTCCGTGGTCGCCGGTGACCGGAGCTCCGGCGCAGGCATGACGCACTCGTGGTTGTTCACCGGGCCGCCGGGCTCGGGCCGGTCCGTTGCAGCCCGCGCGTTCGCCGCCGCGTTGCAGTGCGCCGCCGGTGGTTGCGGCACCTGTCACGAGTGCCACACCGCGTTGACCGGTGCGCACGCTGATGTCGAGATCGTGAGCCCAGCCGGCTTGTCCTACGGCGTCGCCGAGACGCGGTCACTGGTGACCCGGGCCGCGCTCGCGCCGACCCGCGGACGGTGGCAGGTCACGATCGTCGAGGACGCGGACCGCTTCACCGAGCAGGCGCTCAACGCGCTGCTCAAGTCGATCGAGGAGCCACCGCCGCGCGCCGTCTGGCTGCTCTGCGCCCCGTCGCCCGAAGACCTGCTTCCGACCATCAGGTCCCGCTGCCGGCTCGTCACGCTGCGCATCCCGCGCTACGACGAGATCGCCGACCATCTCGAGCGCGAAGGTGTCGACCGGTCGATCGCAGCGTTCGCTGCGCGTGCCGCCCAAGGGCACATCGGTCGGGCACGACGCTTGGCGCGCGATGACGAGGCCCAACGCCGGCGTCGCGATGTGCTGGAGCTGCCGAGCCAGGTGGCGACCGTCGGCGGATGCTTCACCGCCGCGGCCAACCTCGTCGACGCAGCGAAGGAAGAGGCCTCCGCCATCGTGGAGTCGGTCGACGCCGCAGAGACGTCGGCGTTGAAGGAGTCGCTCGGCGACCTCGGCGGTCGCGGCCGTGCTCGGCCACGAGGCGCAGCCGCAGCGCTGTCCGATCTCGACCGCCGGCAACGTTCGCGCGCGACGCGAACCCAGCGCGACGCCTTGGACCGCGCGCTGCTCGACCTCGCCGCGTTCTATCGCGACGTGCTGACGATGCAGGTCGGCGCGGATGTCGACGTGATCAACCCGGACCAGGTACGGACCCTCGAGCGCATCGCGACGAACTCGACACCCGAGTCGACATTGCGCCGGATCGAGGCGGTGCTTGCGTGCCGCGAGGCGGTCGACCTCAACGTCGCGCCGCTCCTCGCCGTCGAGACGATGGCGCTGGCGTTGCACCACGGGTGATCCGCGCACGCCGTACGCTCTCGGTGTGAGCATGGTGATGGCCGTGAGCTTCGAGCGCTACGGCCGGCTCTACTACCTCGACCCCGGTGCGCACACTCCTCGCGTCGGTGACAAGGTGCTCGTCCCGACCGACGACGGCACCGAGGTCGCGGAATGCGTGTGGGCGCCGGCGCTCGTCGACGACGACATCGGCGGCCTGCCCGTGCTCGCCGGCCTCGCGACGCCCGGCGACCTGGACCGGGACAGCACCAACCGGCGGCGCCGGGCCGAGGCCAAGGTCGCGGCGAAGCGGCTCATCAAGCAGCACGATCTGCCGATGAAGGTCGTCGGCGTCGACTATCTCGACCGGGGACAGCCGCGCCGCATCGTCGTCTACTTCTCCGCGCCGCATCGCGTCGACTTCCGCGACCTTGTGCGCGACCTGTCCCGCACGCTCGACGTCAAGGTCGAGCTGCGGCAGCTCGGTGCGCGCGACGAGGCCCGAGCGCAAGGCGGCATCGGCCCGTGCGGTCGCGACCTCTGCTGCGCGACGTTCCTGCGCGACTTCGAGCCGGTCAGTGTCCGCATGGCGAAAGACCAGGACCTGCCCGTCAACCCACTGAAGATCTCCGGCGCGTGCGGTCGGCTGCTCTGTTGCCTGAAGTACGAGCACCCGCTCTATCAGGAGTTCAAGGCCGATGCGCCGCGCGTCGGGAGTACCGTCGACACGCCCGAGGGCGAGGGCCGAGTCGTCGGGCACGCCGTGCCGTCGGGAGCGGTGGTCGTCCGGCTCGCAGCGAGTGGTCAGACCTGCCGCTGCGCCAAGGCGGATGTGTGCGCGCCGCGCCGGTCCTACGACGATGCGGTCGCGAGCGGCTCACGGCCGACGCCGGACACCGCTGTCGATGACGAAGGAGAGCCGTCATCCGCCGACTGACCGTTGCCAGATCCCTGGCCGGCTGCCTCGTCCTGATGCTGACGCTAGTTGCGGGTTGCAGCTCGTCCGGATCGTCACCCCCGCGACCCCCTGCCTCCAGCGGGTCGTCGAGCGCGCCGCTGCCGGTGCCTGGCAAGGCCGGTCGGACCCTGCGACGCTTCTATTCGCAGCACCTGTCGTGGCGGGACTGCAGCACCGGTTTCCAGTGCGCATCGATGACGGTGCCCGTGGACTACTCGCATCCGCGCGGCGGCACGCTGCAGGTTGCCGTGATCAAGCGACCGTCGATCGGTTCGCACGACGGGTCGCTGATCATCAACCCGGGCGGCCCGGGCGCTTCAGGGATCGACTACGCGCGCGGCGCCTTCAAGGTGTTCGCGGGAGTGCGCGAACACTGGGACATCGTGTCTTTCGACCCGCGCGGAGTAGGCCAATCACGGCCGATCCGCTGTGTCTCGAGCCACCAGCTCGACGTGCTTGTCCACGTCGACCCGTCGCCGGACACCCCGGCCGAGCACGCCGACAGTGTTCGCACGAGCCGGCAGCTCGCCGACGCGTGCTGGCAGCGCAACGGCAACTACCTGGAACACGTCGGCACGATCGACGCCGCGCGCGACATGGACGTGCTGCGGGCGCTCGTCGGCGATCGCAAGCTGACCTACTACGGCGCGTCGTACGGCACCTACCTGGGAGCGAAGTACGCGCAGCTGTTTCCGCGGCGCATCCGCGCCATGGTTCTCGACGGCGCACTCGACCCGCGTCAGCCCACGGTGGCCGAGAACCGCGTGCAGGCGATCGGGTTCGAACGGGACCTGAAGGACTTCGTCGCCAACTGCGCCGCGAATCCCGGCTGCCCCTTGGGCTCGACCCCTGCGGCCGCGACCCACAATCTGAACCAGCTGTCGGCGCAGATCGATGCGCACCCGCTGGCTGTCGGCGGCCGTTCGCTCGGGCCCGGCGAGTTCTTCGAGGGGCTGGCCCTCGGGCTCTACTCCACGACGTACTGGCCGAACCTGCGGGTGGCGCTGTCGCGGGTCCAGCACGGGGACGGCGGGCTCCTGCTCGCGTTCTCCGACGCGTTGACCGAACGGCGGTCCGACGGCAGTTACACCAACCTCATCGAGTCCAACCTGGCCATCAACTGCGTCGACCGGCCGTCACCGACGAAGGTCTCGGCGTTCGACGCGGCGGCCCGCGACTTCGCGACGGTGGCGCCGACCTTCGGCCCCGGCATCGCCTACGGATCGCTGCCGTGCGCGTTCTGGCACGTGCCCGCGGTGGAGCAGGCGCACGCCGTCACAGCCCCGGGTGCGCCGCCGATCGTCGTCATCGGTACGACGCGCGATCCCGCCACGCCTTATGTCTGGGCGCAGGCGCTCGCCCAGCAGTTGAGCAGCGGCGTGCTGGTGACCTTCAACAGCGACGGGCACACGGCGTACGAGCACGGCAACTCGTGCATCGTCGGCGCGGTCAACGCCTACCTCAACAGCGTCAGGGTGCCGCCCAAGGGGCTGCGCTGCGGCTGACGAGGGATGCACCGGTTCGGATAGACTCGAACCGCTACGTCGCGCTCGTGGCGTGCGCCGCCTTAGCTCAGTCGGCAGAGCGATTCACTCGTAATGAATAGGTCGTCGGTTCGATTCCGACAGGCGGCTCCATCACGCAAAACCCCAGGTCAGAACGGCACAGCCGCGCGACCTCGGCCGAACTGTCAGACGCATGTCGTACACACAGCGGATAACGACATCGCGACGAGAGTGACTAACTGACATGCCCGGCGACGAGAACACGATGCTGCTGCGGGACTTCGCCCGGCACTGCCGCGCGAAGAACCTGTCCCCGAAGACCATCAAGAACTACGTCGACTCCGCCCGCTGCCTCGCCGACCATCACGCCGGCAAGCCGCTGACCGACATGAGCCGCGGCGACGTCGAGGACTACCTGGTGTCGGTGCTGACTGCGAGGACGGCGTCGACGGCGGCGACGCGGTTCCGCTGCCTGCAGCAGTTCTACCGGTGGGCGGTCGACGTCGAGGAGCTCGTCGAGCGGTCGCCGATGGTCGGAATGTCGCCGCCGGAGATCCCGGAGAAGTCGCCGGGCGTGCTGACCGATGAGGAGATCCGCCGGCTGCTCGCGGTGTGCGACGGCCGCGGGTTCACCGAGCGGCGTGACACGGCGATCATCCGGCTGATGCTCGAGCCGGGCGGCATGCGCATTGGCGAGGTCTCCGGCCTGGCCGTCGACGACGTCGACCTCGACCGGGACCTGGCCCACGTCATGGGGAAGGGCCGGCGGGCCCGGGCGATCCCGTTCGGTGACCACACCGGCCAGGCGTTGACCCGCTACCTGCGGGAGCGCGGGAAGCACCCGCAGGCGGCCGCTCCGTGGCTCTGGCTGGGCGCCAAGGGCCCGTTGACGGCGTCGGGGGTAGACCAGGCCATCCGGCGCCGTGCGGCGGCTGCAGGGCTGTCCTGG
>JAFAQI010000036.1 GCA_019246495.1 Frankiales bacterium
GACCCAGGAGTGATGCCGTTCGAGCTCGATCGCCCCGAGAGCGGTCAGTCGGCGTACCTCTGCCTCGACGTCGTCCGTCTCGATGTCGAGGTGCACCCGCGGGGTCGCGTCGCCCGTCGACTGCACCATGACCTCGACGCCGGGCGTCGGCTGGCCGAGCTGGACGTACTCGGGAAAGCGCTCGGACCGCTGGGCCTCTCGGCCGAGCGTGGCGGACCAGAACGCCGCTGACCGCTCGTGTTCGGCGGCGGGTACGTCGACGAGCACCGCGGTGAGGCGGCTGCGATGAGGCATGCCACCAGCCTGGCATCGCGTCCCCACCGCTCGCCGCGACGATCGCGCCAACTTCCGCGAGAATCCCGACGTCGGCCTAGCCTGGTCCCGTGAGCCGGCGGACCTACGAGCTGCGCACCTACGGGTGCCAGATGAACGTCCACGACTCCGAACGTCTCGCGGGACTGCTCGAGCACGCGGGCTATGAGCGCGCCGCGACCGACGCGACGCCGGACGTCGTCGTGTTCAACACCTGCGCGGTGCGCGAGAACGCGGACAACCGGCTCTACGGCAACCTCGGTCACCTGCTGCCCGTGAAGAAGTCACACCCCGGCATGCAGATCGCGGTTGGCGGCTGCCTCGCGCAGAAGGATGGCGCGCGCGTCGTCGAGCGTGCGCCGTGGGTCGACGTCGTCTTCGGCACGCACAACATGGGTTCTCTGCCGGTGCTGCTCGAACGCGCCCGGGTCGAGCGAGAGTCGCAGGTCGAGCTGCGCGAGGCGCTCGAGGTCTTCCCCTCGACGTTGCCGACGCGTCGCGAGTCGGCGTACCGCGCCTGGGTCAGCATCAGCGTCGGCTGCAACAACACGTGCACGTTCTGCATCGTTCCGTCGTTGCGCGGCAAGGAGCGGGATCGGCGACCGGGCGACGTGCTGCGCGAGGTCGAGATGCTCGTCGCGGACGGCGTCCTCGAGATCACGCTGCTCGGCCAGAACGTCAACTCCTACGGCGTCGAGTTCGGTGACCGCCTCGCCTTCGGAAAGCTGCTGCGGTCGTGCGGCGACATCGACGGTCTCGAGCGGGTGCGCTTCACCTCACCGCACCCGCGCGACTTCACCGACGACGTGATCGACGCGATGGCCGAGACGCCGAACGTGATGCCGTCGTTGCACATGCCGTTGCAGTCCGGCTCGGACCGAGTGCTGCGCGCGATGCGCCGGTCTTACCGTGCGCAGGCCTATCTCGGCATCATCGACCGCGTGCGCGCCGCGATGCCGAACGCGGCCATCACGACCGACGTCATTGTCGGATTTCCCGGCGAGACCGAAGAGGACTTCGCCGCGACGCTCGACGTCGTGCGGGAGGCGAGGTTCGCGGGAGCCTTCACGTTCCAGTACTCGAAGCGACCCGGCACGCCCGCAGCCGACCTCCCTGACCAGGTGCCGGCGGACGTCGTCGCCGACCGCTACGAGCGGCTGGTGGCTCTGGTCGAGGAAGTCGCGTGGGCGGAGAACAAGCGCGTGCTGGGCGAGGTCGTCGAGGTGCTGATCGCGGAAGGCGAGGGGCGCAAGGACGGCGCGACGAAGCGAGTGTCCGGTCGCTCCGAAGACAACCGGCTCGTGCATCTCGCGCCTGTCGACGCGCGACCCGGCGACGTCGTGAGTGCCCGCGTCACCTACGCGGCGCCGCACCATCTTGTTGCAGACGAGATCCTCGGCGTACGCCGCACCCGCGGCGGCGACGCGTGGCAACGCGGGACGGAGGCAGCCGACGCGCCACCTCCGAAGCAACGCAACGCCGTCCCGATCGGCATGCCGACGCTGCGCCTCGGCTGACTGGGCGCGCATGCTTGTCGCCGCGACTGTGCTGCCGCATCCTCCACTGCTCGTCCCGGCGGTCGGACGCGGCGGCGACGACGACCTCGCCAAACTGCGAGCGGAGTGCGCCGCCGCAATCGGCGTCGTGCTGGACGCCGGTGCCGAGCAGGTCTTCCTGGTCGGTGCAGACATCGGGCCGCATGCCACGTCGTTCGAACCCTGGGCTCCCGGCAGCACAGCTGCCGACATCCGCCTCGATGTCCCCGAGCCGCTACCGCTCCCGCTGCTGGTCGGCGCGTGGCTGACCACCGGCCGTCGCCGGTCGTTCGTCGCGGTCGACACTGAGCTGACACCCGGCGACTGCGCGGAGATCGGCGCCGACCTCGCCGCCTCCGCGGACCGCGTCGCGATCGTGGCGATGGGTGACGGCGCCGCCTGCCATGACGAGAAGGCGCCCGGCTACGTCGACGACCGTGCCCCGGCGTACGACGACTCCGTGCACCAAGCGTTCGCGACCGGAGACCTCG
>JAFAQI010000038.1 GCA_019246495.1 Frankiales bacterium
TGTTCTCGTGGCGGATCTTCGGCCAGTCGACCCGTGGACCGATGCCACCGAGGATCGCCGGCGTCAGGGTCAGGGTGACCAGCACGCTCGCCAGCGGGATGAGTGCGCCACCCATCCCGATGCTGCGCATGAACGGAACCGGCAGGACCACCAGGGCCAGCAGACCGATCGCCACCGTGATCCCGCTGAAGAGCACGGCATGGCCGGCCGTCTCCATGGCGGCCACGACCGCGTCGTGGTTGTCCCTGCCGTGGTCGCGCTCCTCGCGCCATCGGGTGACGAACAGCAGGGAGTAGTCGATGGCGACGCCCAGCCCGATGAGCGCGACGAGGAACTCGACGATGAACGACACGTCGGTGAGGTAGGTCAGCGGCAGCAGCAGGATGAACGTCGTGAGAATCGATGCGGCTGCGACGACAAGCGGAAGCAACGCCAGGAAGGACGCGAACACGAAGGCCAGCACCGCCAGCGCTCCCAGGGCGCCGAGCATGACCTCGGCCAGCACGCCGTTGCCGCCGTTGCCGTCGCCGACGGCCAGCGCGTCCTCACCGGTGACGCCGACCGTGGCGTTCGCGGGAGCCGCGGCTGTCAGCGCAGTGCGGATGGCGTCGGTCGGCAGCTTGGCTGTCGGATTGTGCAGGAACCGGTAGAACACGAGCGCGTAGGCCGTGCGGTCGTCCTTGGTGCGGAATGACCGGTCGCCGGTGTTGGCCTCGTCGACGACGCGGGTGTCTGGGACCTTCTGTGTCACCGCTGCGAATGCCTGACCCACCGCTGCCTCGTTGCCCGTCACGGTCTGGCTGCCGGGCAGTGTGATCGTGACGACGTAGGGCGCGGTCTTGCCGCCGGCGTGGAACTCGGAGTCGATCTGGTTCGCAGTCTGCGTCCCCGGCTGACCAGGCAGAGAGAAGTCGATGACGAGCCGGTTGCTGGTGCGCTGCGTGAGCGCGACTCCGGCGATAACGATGACGAGCCACGTCAGGCCGACGAGACGGCGGTGGCGCAGCACGAATTCGGCAATCCGGCGCACAGGTCCCCCAGTGAAGGCGTCGAGTGACGCCAACCTATCCCGACTGCACAGGTGACCGGGTGCCTCGGTCGACCGTCAGGGACGCGCGGCCATGATGCCGACCGACCCGCTCGGCAGTCCGGGGAACACCTTCGCGATAGCGCTCTGCCGGCAGCGTTTGGTGAGGATCTCGGCGAGCAGCACGCGGTAGTCGGTCGTCACCGCGAGGTCGCCGTCGTCGAGATGGCTGTCGGCAAGGCCGGGCCACGCGCCGTAGACCTTGCCACCATTCACGCCGCCGCCGATGACGAGCGAGACGTTGCCGTGGCCGTGGTCGGTGCCCGCCGAGCCGTTCTCCTCGACCCGGCGCCCGAACTCCGACAGCGTCACGATCGTCACGTTGGCCAGCGCCGGCCCGAGGTCGGTCGTGAACGCTGCCAGCGCGGCCGCGAGCTCGCCGAGCTTGTCGCGCAGCCGGCCCTTGGTGAGCGTGCCGAGATCGTCATGCATGTCCCAGTCGTCGAACTCGACTGCCGCGACCTGCAGCCCGACGCCGGCCTTCACGAGCCGCGCGACGTCACGCAGGGCCATCGCGAGTGACGACGACGAGTCGTACGACGCACCCGGGCCCGGTGTGTAGCCGGCCTTCTTCAACGCAACGGTCGTCTTCAACGCCGCAAGCGCGGTCGACGCGGGCGCAGCGATCGGCGCGGCCTGGCCGTCGTAGAACGACGTCAGCGCCTTGCGCCATCGCGCCAGCTCGGTCGCCTCCCATGACGCGTCCGAGCCGTCGGCCGCGTCGAGCACGAACGAGTCCACCGACGACATCGACAGCACCGGCGCAGGTCCGGCGAACTGCTGGCTCGGCAGGTCGCCACTCACGACCGTCGCGCGGAACGGCGTGCCCGACCCGCGCTGCTGCAGCGCCCGATCCAGCCATCCCGTCTTCAACGTCGCGCCCGGCGCCGCCCGCTCCATCTCGCGCAGCGCCTCGAAGTGGCTACGCGTCGGGTCGACCTGCCCGACCGCGTGCACCGCACCGAACTTGCCGGCCTGCCACAGCGGATAGAGCGGCTGGAGCTGCGGGTGCAGGCCGAAGATGCCGTCGCCCGGCAGCAGTGCCGCCTGCGGCACTCCGATGGTCGGCCGCTTCTTCGCGTAGTCCGGGTCGCCCGTCGGCACGACAATCGACAGGCCATCCGCGCCGCCGCGAAGCGACACGACGACGAGCACGTCCCCGTCGTACGCCGCAGGGGTGTCCGCGAAGGCATAGCGAGTCGAGATGCCAGGCAACGGGACGCCGAACGCACCGACGGCGCCGGCACCGAGGAGGCCGGCGAGCATGCCGCGACGGCTGAGCCCGCCGCGCGTCGCATCGGCGGCGCACGTCGGGCAGGCAGAGGTGTCAGTCATCGCGTCACCGCACCAGATGCGCAGGGGAGTCGAGGATGAGCGCGCACAGATAGGGCAGCCGCCAGCTGACCCACTCCGAGCTGCTCGACAGCGGCGTCGACGCATGCGCTTCGCAGAACCGCAGCGCCGCCGTGCGATGGGCATGCGGCAACCGGCGGAACAGCAACCGCTCCGAGAGGTGGTCGATCAGACCGCCGTACGTCGCCGGCAGCTTGTGCGGCAGGAACGACCGGCAGTCGGCAACGTGCACATGCGACTTGTCCGGCCACCAACCCGCGGCGAGCGACTGGTGGAAGTTCCAGCGCGACAACGCGCCGGCCGCCGACTGCCAGGCGGTGGCCACGTCGGGGTAGCCGTTCGGAAGATCCCAAGCGCCCGGTGCCTGGCCGGCCGACTGCACCATCCAGTAGAGCGACTCGAGCCCCGACCGCGCTGCGGTCGTGTCCGACCCGCGATGCAGACCGACACCGAGCACGCGCATCGTCGCGAGCAGATCCTCGTAGGGGCGGCGCACCTTCTCCGGCGCCGCAGCGAACTCAGCGCTCGCGAACAACGCGCGCAGCACCGGCTTGATGGCCGTGCCGTTGGCGAGATAGACGTGTGCGAGCCGGCGGACCAGCGCTTTCGGTGGCTCGTCGGCGACGAAGCGGATGGCGAGCTTCTGCGCGATCTGGTGCGCGGTGCTCGGATGCATCGCGAGGTGGTGCAGATAGCGGACGGCCAGCGCCTCGCCGTTCGGCGACGTGTTCGCGTTACTGAAGTCAAGGATGCGCAGCTTGCCGGTCCAGTGGATCGACGGCTCGTAGACGTAGTTGCCGTCCTCGCCGACCGTGAAGCCCGTCATCATCCGCGCCGAGTCGACCATCATCGCCTCGGTGTAACCGGCGGAGATGCCAACCGTGTGCAGCTCGAGGAGCTCGCGACCGTAGTTCTCGTTCGGCGCGTCCTTCGTCGAGTCGGCGTTGTTGAGGTACTGGAGCATCGCCGGGTGCTTCGCACTGGCGACGAGCATGTCGCTGAACTTGCCGAGCGCGTGTGCTCGGATCACGTACCGCTCGTAGTGGTGCCGGTTGTCCCAGACGTTGTCGCTCGGGTTGGTGACGTTGAGGTGGTTGGCCCAGAAGTCACACATCACCTCGAACAGCTGCCGGCGACTCCATGCCGCCTGCGCAAGCGTCGCCTGCCCGAGGGTGAACATGAGGTCCCACGAGAACTGCTCGATGTTGGCTCGCGCTTGCGGGATCGACCAGCGCAGCTCCGGATAGAGACGGCGTACGGCGTCACCCTCCGGGTCATGAATCGACGCGGGGTCGAGCTGCCGTTCGAGCCAGTGTTGGAAGCCGCGCTTGTCGATGTCGTGCAGCGAAGCCGGCGTCGGTCCGAACGTCGCGCGCTTCAGCAGGTGCAAACGCAGGGCCGCACCCCGGCGGCGGTGACTCGCCGCGGCATTGGATGAAGCCGCAGCGGCCGGGGTGGCCGAGCTCGCGACGGCGAGCCCGCCCGCTGCAGCCGCCGCGGCAAGCACCCCCCGTCGCGACACCGCTGTCTCGGCCATGTCTGGTGCATCGGCCGTTCGTCACGCCAGCCGCAACCGCCGCACGGGTGACACCAGCCGACGATCACCGCTCGATCGGATGGTTTCACGGTCCGTAACTGCCGGGTATCGACCGGATTGAGACCATTTTCACGCTTGGGAGGACTCCGTGACCGAGGACCGACTGACTCCGGAAGAGCTCGCCGCCGAAGGCGCGACCGCCCTGCCGCAGAAGGAGGTCCTCTCGCTGCTGGACCTCAACGCCAACCTCGACCTGGCGCTCGACGCCGCCGCACCGATCGACCTCGCCGTCGGCGCCAACGCCAACATCGCCGCACCGATCAACGCCGCGGTCGGCGCCAACGTCCTGTCGCCGCTCGCCGCGGGTGAGGCTGGAGGCTCTCAGGCGGCCGAGATCCACCAGGGCATCGTCGGCAACGCGACCGCGACGTCACCGCAGCACAGCACGATCACGCAGGGCGACCCGACTGCGGGCACCGGCACCGGTGGCACCGCCGGCACCGGCGGGACCGGCACCCCGGGCGCGGTGTCGAGCGGCAACCTCAGCGACGGCAACCTGCTCGACGTCAACGTCAACCTCAACGGCGACCTGCACCTCGCAGCGCCGATCGATGGCGCAGTGGCTGCGAACGCCAACGCAGCCGCGCCGATCAACGCGGCCGTCGACGCCAACATCGGCTCGCCGGGTGCGGAGTCCGTTGCCGTCGCCAACCAGCAGGCGCTCATCGACCAGAGCATCCAGGGCGACGCGTCGGCGACTGCCGACCAGGTGTCCGGCATCAACCAGGGCCCGAGCTCCACGCCCTAGTCGATGACCGCCCTTGCCGGCGGCCCGCACAGCGACTCGCGTCTTCGCGATGTCGACAGCCGGGTCGCGCCTTCAACACCCGACTGCGTAGCAGACGTGCCGGTCCTCGCGACCGGCACGCTGCTGCTCGGGCGGCAACCTGGATCCGGCTACGTCGACCCGCCGGCGCTCGTGCACCGCGGCGACGGTCAGGTGATGTCACTCACGCCGTTGCTCTACGCCGTGCTCGAAGCGGTCGACGGCGAGCGGAGCTTCGAGGACATCGCCGCCGCGGCGTCGGGCAGGCTCGGCCGCGATCTGCACGCGGACGACGTGCGGACGCTCGTCGACACAAAGCTCCGCCCGCTCGGTCTCGTGCTGATGACCGACGGGTCGTGCGCGGAGGTCGGCAAGGCCAGCCCGCTGCTCGCCCTGCGGCCGCGGGTCGTCGTGTCGAAGCCGGAGTTGACTCGGCGCATCACCGCGCCGTTCGCGTTGTTGTTCAACCCGATCCTCGTCGTCGTCTCGACGCTGGCGTTCGCGGCTGTCGGCTACTGGGTGCTGTTCGACAAGGGGCTCGCGTCGGCGGCGTACGACGCGTTCCAACGCCCGGGGCTGTTGCTCGCGGTGTTCGCGATCACCGTGGTGTCGGCGGGCTTCCACGAGTTCGGCCATGCGGCTGCGTTGCGCCGAGGCGGAGGCACGCCTGGTGCGATGGGAGCCGGGCTCTATCTCATCTGGCCAGCGTTCTACACGGACGTCACCGACTCCTACCGGCTGAGTCGCGGCGCGCGCATCCGCACCGACCTCGGTGGCCTCTACTTCAACGCGCTTGTCGCACTCGGCATGTGGGGGTTGTGGCTCGCGTTTCGGTGGGACGGGCTGTTGCTCGTCATCGCCGCGCAGATTCTCCAGATGGTTCGGCAGCTTCCGCCGCTTGTGCGGTTCGACGGTTATCACTTGCTCGCCGACGTGACTGGCGTTCCGGATCTCTTCCATCGCATCGGCCCGACGATGCGGTCGTTCCTGCCGCGCCGCTGGCGGCACGCGGAGTCGCGCGCGCTTCGGCCGTGGGTCCGCGTCGTCGTGACGCTCTGGGTCGTGCTCGTCGTCCCGTTGCTGCTCGTGTCCGCCGTTGTCACCGTCGTCGCGTTGCCCCGCATCCTCGGGACGACGTGGCACAGTCTCACGGCGCAAGCGCATCTCATGAGCCTGGCGTCGCAGCACGGTGACATCACCGGCGTTCTCGTCAAGGCGCTCGCGATGCTGGCACTCGTCGTGCCCGCGGGCGGCATGGTCCTGATGATCGCGCGGTTCGGTCGTCAGGTCGGCATGCGCACCTGGCGGCGTACGGCGGGAAAGCCGGCGCAACGCGGGCTGGCGGTCGTGACGATGTTCGCGATGCTCACTGGACTCGCGTATGCATGGTGGCCGCACGGCGGCAACTACCGGCCGATCCAGCCTTACGAGCGCGGAACCCTTGCCGACGCCCTGCCCGCAGCCGTCACGGCGCCGAGCCCGGGGCTGCACGTCGGTCGCCAGGCGTCCGCGACGACGATGTGGGTCAACGACGGGCAACCGCTGCCGACTGCAGACCATCCGGTGCTCGGACTCGTCGTCGCACCGCGCACGGGAAACGGGCCGACGTGGGTGTTCCCGTTCAACAAGCCGCCGGCGCCGGGGCCGGGCGGCAACCAGGCGATGGCGATCGCGACGCAGGACGGAAGCACGGCGTACGACGTTGCGTTCGCGATGGTCTGGGCGGACCACCCGACGGTTCTCAACCGCAACGAGGCCTACGCGTTCGCGTCGTGCAAGAACTGCCGTGCGCTCGCCGTCAGCTTCCAGGTCGTCCTGATCGTCGGCCACGCGAACGTCGTCGCGCCGCAGAACATCTCCGCCGCGGTGAGTTATCACTGCCTCAAGTGCCTGACACAGGCGCTCGCGGTGCAACTGGTCGTGACACTTCCGGGAAAGGTTGACCACAGTCGCCAGGTCGCGCTCGACAAGTTGTGGGCGCAGATTCTCGTGTTCAGCCACCACCTGAACGGCATGTCGTTCGCCGACATCCAGCAGCAGTTGGCGTCGTACGAGCAGCAGATCCTCGCGATCGTCAAGCCGTTGCTGCCGGCGACACAGAACACGAGCCTGTCGTCGGCAAGCCCGACACCGAGCGGCACGCCGACGCCGTCGGTTGCGGGCTTGGCGCCGGCGTCCGCGTCGCCGACCGCTCCGGGTGCGTCCGGGGCGTCGGGCGGGCCGAGTGCCTCGAGCAGCGGGAGCCCGAGTGCCGGCAGCAGCGCGAGCGGGTCGCCATCGCCCAGCCCGAAGCCGTCGCCGAGCGGTTCGGCGCCAGGTTCCCCGTCGCCGTCTTCCTAGTCGGCCCGACGGGCATAGCAGAAATGCTATGCTCAGGTCATGATCGGTGGCGAGCTGGTGCGTGAGGGCCGCAAGCGGGCCGGCCTGACCCAGCGCGAGCTGGCCGAGCGGGCCGGCACGACGCAGTCGGCAATCGCGCGCCTCGAGTCCGGTCGCACGAGCCCGGCCTTTGAACAGGTGGAGCGGTTGCTCCGGCTGTGCGGTCTGCAGCTGATCGTCGAGCTCGCGCCGTACGATGACTCCGACCTCGTGCAGGCCAAGGGCAGGCTGCGGCAGGACCACAGCGCGCGCATCGAGGAGATGGACGCCGGCCTTGCCTTTGCGCGCGAGCTGCAGGAGGCGGTGAGAGCGGCGAATGGCTGAGTTCAATGGCTCGGCGATTGTCGAAGTGCTCCAGCGGCACGGTGTCGACTGCGTGCTCATCGGGGGCTTCGCTGCCGCGGCGCACGGGAGCCCCTTGCCGACGAACGACGTCGACATCGTGCCGGCGCCGGGCCGGGACAACTACGCGCGACTGTCCGCGGCCTTGACCGAGCTCGACGCCCGCGTGCGCGCGATCGAACTCGACGAGCCGCGGCCCTTCAACCACGACGCCGACTCACTCGCCTCGGTGCAGATCTGGAACCTCACGCCCAAGTACGGCGACCTCGACATCACCGTCAAGCCGACGGGGACGCAGGGCTACGACGACCTGAAGCGCGAGGCCATCACCGTGACGATCCGCGGCGTGCCGGTGAAGCTTGCGTCGCTCGCCGACATCGTGCGAAGTAAGGAGGCGGCAGGCCGGGACAAGGACCGGCGGTCGCTGCCAGTCCTGCG
>JAFAQI010000039.1 GCA_019246495.1 Frankiales bacterium
TGCCGGGCCGGATCGACCCCGTCGTACTCGCGCAGCTGCGCGCCGCCACCTCCTGACGTGGCCGTCCTCAGCATCGACGCCGGTACGACGGGGGTCACCGCACTCGTGGTCACCGCGGACGGACGCATCGCGTCTCGTGGATACGAGGAGTTCGCGCAGCACTTTCCGCAGCCCGGCTGGGTCGAGCACGAGCCGGAGCAGATCTGGCAGGCGACGCTCGCCGCCACGCGTCAGGCGCTTGATGCCCACCGGCGCGACGCCAACAACGACAGCAGCACCCAGCTGACCGCAATCGGCATCACCAACCAACGCGAGACCGCCGTCGTGTGGGACAAGACCTCGCTTGCCTCGCCACGCCGCGCGATCGTCTGGCAGGACCGGCGTACCGCGGACATCTGCACCGAGTTGCGCGACGCCGGACACGAGCCGCGCGTCGCCGAGCTGACCGGCCTGCGACTCGACCCCTACTTCACCGGCACCAAGCTCGCCTGGCTCGCCCGCAACGACGACAGCTGGCGCGGCGTTAGCGACGGCGACGTCGTCGTCGGCACGGTCGACTCCTACCTCGTCGCCCGCCTCACCGGCGGCCGCGTGCATGCCACCGACCCGTCGAACGCCAGCCGCACGTTGCTCTACGACCTCACGTCGGGCCAGTGGAGCGACGAACTCTGCGAGCTGTTCGACGTTCCGCACAACGCCCTGCCGGAGGTTCGCCCGTCGTCCGGCGATTTCGGTCGCAGCGACCCAGGTGCGTTCCTCGGTCTCGACCTGCCCATCGGCGGCATCGCCGGCGACCAGCAGGCGGCATTGTTCGGCCAGGCCTGCTTCGCGCCGGGCACGAGCAAATGCACCTACGGCACCGGCTCGTTCGTCCTCGTCAACACCGGCGGCGACATCGTCCGCTCCGACGCCGGACTGCTCACGACAGTCGCCTGGGACATCGGTGCCGGCCCGGTCTATGCACTCGAAGGCGCGATCTTCGTCACCGGCGCCGCCGTGCAGTGGCTGCGCGACGGCCTGCGCATCATCGACACCGCCGCCGAGACCGAAGCCCTCGCCCGGTCGGTCGACGACACCGGCGGCGTTGTCTTCGTCCCCGCGCTGACCGGTCTCGGCGCGCCGCACTGGGACCCCGACGCCCGTGGCGCGGTCCTCGGCCTCACCCGCGGTACGACGCGCGCCCACCTTGTGCGCGCGGCGCTGGAGGCGATTGCGTTCGAGGTGCGCGACGTCGTCGACGTCATGACCCGCGACGCCGGCGTCGACCTGCCCGAGCTGTCGGTCGACGGCGGCGCCTCCGCCAACGACCTGCTGTGCCAACTACAGGCCGACCAGCTACAGGTGCCCGTACGCCGACCACAAGTCGCGGAGACAACCGCGCTGGGTGCGGCGTTCCTCGCCGGTCTCGCGACCGGGGTGTGGTCGTCGACCGACGAGCTCGCCGACACCTGGCGTCTCGACAAGCGATTCGAACCGGGGTCAGGCGACGACCGCGGCTACGCGCGCTGGCAGGCCGCGGTCGAGCGCAGCAAGGGCTGGGCTGCCGTCTAACGGCGGGTTGTCAGTTGCCCGGCGAGACGACGTGCCGGGCGAACGTCTTGATGCCGGCCTGGTGCAGGTCGACCCGCACGACGTAGAACCCGGAGTTGCCGTCGGCGTACCAGATGTCGTTCGTCTTCTCGTCGTACGCCGGCGCCGACATCGCGAACGATCCGGACTTCGTCGGTGTGAGCTGACCACCGGGCAGCAGCGGCTTGTTGTAGTAGGCGATCTCCCGCGGATGCGCCGGGTTGCGGATGTCGAAGACTCGCAAGCCCGACATGATGAAACTGCACGCGACGACGTTGGGGTCGATGCGGGTCGGCAGCGTGCAGTAGTGCGCCTGGTAGCCCTGGAACGGCTGGTTCGAGCCGTTGCCCGGGTCGCCCTCGAGCGCCGCGCCCTGCGCCTTTGCCTGGTTGACCGCGAGCCGCAGGTTGGACACGACGAACGGCTTCTTCTCGTTCTGGATGTCGATGATGCGCGCGCCGCCGATCTTCGCGCCGGAGCCGAACTCATCGGTCTCGAGCAAGTACTTGTGCCCGTTGCGCGTGAACGGCGTCGCGTTCTGGGGCGTCGACACCTGCGGCCAGGTGAGCCGGCTCACGAGCCGCACGGTTGGGCTAAGGACGCGCTTCTGGATCTGGCTGACGTCGAGGATCGTCAGGCCGTGGAAGTCGGTGTCGTTGTACGACGC
>JAFAQI010000391.1 GCA_019246495.1 Frankiales bacterium
CCTGGACGCCGGCACAGATGAGCGCCGTGCTCGACCACCCCAACGTCGGCAACCCGGTGACGTTCACCAGCGTGATCCCCAACGGCGGCGACCCCACGCACAGCTGCGCCGGCCTACCCGCGAACAAGCAGTACAACGCGAAGACCAACCCGCACGGCGTCCGCTGCACGCTCGCCGACTACACCGTGAACGTCGTCGGACGTCGGGCGAAGGACGGCTTCGCCAACCGGCCGTTCGACAACGTCGGCATCGAGTACGGGCTCAAGGGTCTCCGTGAAGGCATCATCACCCCCGCCCAGTTCGTCGATCTCAACACGAACCTCGGCGGCCTCGACATCGACGGCAACGTGCAGAAGGCGCGCAGCAAGGCCGACCTCGTCGGGCTGCGCCGCGCCTACCGCAGCGGCCTCGTCGACACCGCGAGCAACCTCAACCAGGTCGCGATCATCGACTTGCGCGGACCGGACCCGGGCGCCTTCCACGACGTCTACCGCACCTACGCGATGCGCGCGCGACTGCTGCGCAACTTCGGCACCGCCGCAAACCAGGTGCTGTGGCGCGGCCAGGTCGCGCTCTTGGGTGACGCCAACTATGTGGACCAGTCCGTGATCGCGATGGACCGCTGGCTCGCCCGGGTCAACGCCGACCACCGGCACATCCCGCTGTCGCAGAAGATCATCCAGGACAAGCCGAGCGACCTCGCCGACCGCTGCACCAACGGGTCCGGCGTCGAACTTCCGTCCTGGGCGTGCGACGAGACGGTCGCGGCCTACGGCACGCCACGGTTCGGTGCCGACGAACCGCTCACCGACGACGTGCTGAAGTGCGCACTCAAGCCGCTGCGCCGCAGCGACTTCTCGGTGACCTTCACCGCCGACCAGTGGAAGCGGCTGAAGAAGGCCTTCCCGACCGGCGTCTGCAACTACGGCAAGCCCGGCGTCGACCAGCAGAAGACGGTGACGTGGCTGACCTACCAGAACGCGAAGGGCCACGTTCTGTACGGCGGGAAACCGCTCGGCCCGCCGCCGCACTCGACGCCGACCGGCTGACCGCGATCGACTGACCGCGATCGGCTGAACTGCGGCGGTGGCGAAGCCGCCAGAGGTCAGACCGGGACGCTGATGCCGACGCCGCCGCGGGTGTCGGCGCCGTACCGCGCCTTCTCCTTGGTGAGGTCGAGCGGCGAGATTCGCTTGCGCTTGTCGAGAGCCTCGTCGTCCAACAGGTCGGCGGGGATGATCCAGACGATCTCGAACTCGAGGCCGTTGGGGTCCTTGCCGTAGAGGCTCTTGGTCGTGCCGTGGTCCGAGGCGCCGACGAGGGCGTCCGCGGCCGAGAGCCGGGCCGCGGTCGCCTCGAGCTCGCCGAGCGTGTCGACCTCCCACGCGAGGTGGTAGAGCCCGACCGTCTGCCGGCCGGCGAGCGACGGCCCGGCAGCCTCACCGATCTCGAACAGGCCGAGATCGTGGTCATTCGTGGAACCGGGAGCGCGCAGGAACGCTGCACCGGCGAAGCCGTCCGGCGTCATCTCCTCGATGCGTCGAAAGCCGAGCACGTCGCGATAGAAGGCGACGGACTCCTCGATGCTGCGCACGTAGAGGACTGCGTGATTGAGACGGTGGATACCCATACTTCTCCCAACTGCCGGGCAAGGTGCGGCATTCCGTGATGGTCTGGTCGTATGCCCCGGCACGCCATCCGTTGCCTTGCAGCGATCGGCGCGCTGACAGCGACCGCACTGACCGCGCTCGCGTCGCCGGCAGCGGCCGCCACGGCCCCGGGCGCGGTCGTCTCCGCGCCGGTCGCCGCGCCCAACGGTGCGGCCGGCACCGACACGACGGTGACGTTCCCCTATGGCGGAGTCAGCCGCAGCTACACCGTCTTTGTCCCGTCCTCGGTCCCCAGCGGTCCGCGGCCGCTCGTCATCGAGCCGCACTGGTACACCGCCGACGCCGCGCTCGCCGAGTTGAAGCACCATCTGGACTTCACCGCGGCGACGACGGGGGCGTTCGTCGTCTATCCCGACGGCGTCGGCGGGTCGTGGAACGGTGGCACCTGTTGCTCGCCGGCCGACACCACCGGTGTCGATGACATCGGCTTCCTCAACGCAGTGCTCGACGACGTCGAGGCGCGCTATCCCATCGACGCACGGCGCATCGCCATGGGCGGATATTCCAACGGCGGCATCATGTCCTACGCCTTTGCGTGCTCCGGTTCGACGCGAGTGGAGAGCTTCTTCGCGGATGCGGCCGTGCCATTGACGGCCACGTGCACGCCTGCGCGGGGGTTGGGCTTCGACCATCTGCACGGCTTGCAGGACGTCTCGGTGCCGTGGAACGGCGGGACGAGCACGGCCACAACCGACGGTGTGATCCCGCCGGTCCTGCCGACGCTGACACGTCTGGCGTCGGCGGAGGGCTGCTCAGGCTGGACGACGACCGCGGTCAGCAGCTTGCTGACCCGCTACGTCGCGAAGCAGTGTCCCGTTGGCACGACCTTCACCGTCACCACGTCTGCGACGCTTCGACACAGCTGGCCGACCGGGACCGACGCGGTGCCGGCGTACGGCGTGGACGAGACCAAGTCGGTGTGGAGCTATCTGATCGGCCGGTGGCGCAGCGCGGGTCCGCCGGTGCGGGCGGTCGCCGCCCGGTGAGCGGCTGACCCAGCAGGCTGCGGTGTGTCTCGGTTCGCTCACGAACGCGACACGAACGGGGTACGACGCGGGGCCGCGCCTTGCCGCGCGGTGGCCGGGCGGGTTGGCTGGCCGGATGCGTCTACCCCTGCGCGGCACGGTCGCGCTCGTGGCAGTGCTCATCGCCGGATGTGGCGGGTCCTCCGGTCATGCACCCGTACCAACCCCACCCCCGACCGGATCGGCGGCCGCGAACCCGGCCGTCGACCTCAAGCTGCATGTCGGCGGTCAGCCGTGCGGCATCAGTTCCGCCGCCGGCTCGCTCTGGGTGAGCAACGCCGCGACCGCGAAGCTGTTGCGAATCAACCCCAGCACGCACGCCGTGACGACGGCGGCCGCGCTAGACCCGACGCCGTGCGAGATCACCCCGGGATTCGGCTCGCTGTGGGTCGTCACGCAGAGCGGCAAGGTCGACCGCGTCGATCCCTCGACGGGGACGGTCGTCGCCCGCATCCCGGTCGGCGCGACCAGCTACCAGACGATGCCGACGCCCGGTGCGCTTTGGGTGAGCAATCGCAACGACGGGACGCTGTCGCGGATCGACCCGCGCCACAACCGTGTCGTACGAACGGTTCATCTGCACGGCATCGCGCCGGGTGGGCTCGCCTACGCGGCGGGTGCGTTGTGGATCGGCGATGACACCGATGGAGCCACGCACGTGCTGCGGATGGATCTCGCCAATGGCCGGACCACTCGGGTCAAGGTTGGCCAGCGGCCGGGCTATGTGACCGTCGCCGATGGTGCGATCTGGGTGAGCAACGTGAACGACGGCACCGTCACGCGGATCGACCCGCGCACGGCCAAGGCAACTGCGACCGTCCACGTGGGGCTCAGCCCGGTCAACCTCAAGCCGGGGCCACGCGGCGACGTCTGGGTGCCCGACGACACCGGCAACCGGGTGGTGCGCATCGACACGCACTCGGTCAAGGTCGTGCAGGTGGTGAAGGTCGACGGCGGGCCGGCGGTCGTTCGCGCGTTTGGCGACGCGGAGTGGGTGACGATGTTCGAGACGGGCGAGGTCTGGCGAATCCTGCCCAACCGCTAGTCAACGAGCTCACGGACGACGGCGTCGGCGAGCAACCGGCCGCGCAAGGTCAGCACCGCCCGGCCGGCCTCGAATGCCGCTTGCTCGAGCAGCCCGTCGTCGCGCGCCTGCTCGGCGGCGGGCCGCCGCGACTCCGGCACTCGCGTCAACGGCAGACCTTCGCGCAGCCGCACTCGAAGCATGACTTCCTCGGTCCGCTGCGTCGCGTCGTCGAGCACTTCTCGCTCCTGCGCCGGCGACTCCCCCGCGGCGATCCGTTCGGCGTAGGCCGCGGGATGCTTCACGTTCCACCAACGCTCGTTGCCGACGTGGCTATGCGCGCCCGGACCGATGCCCCACCACTCGCCTCCGCGCCAGTAACCGAGGTTGTGTCGTGACTGCGCATCGGTCGTCCGCGCCCAGTTGGACACCTCGTACCAATCGAACCCGGCGGCGCCGAGCGCCGCGTCGGCCATGAGGTAGCGGTCGGCAAGCACGTCGTCGTCCGGCATGGGCAGCTCCCCGCGCCGGATGCGTGCAGCCAGACGCGTGCCCGGCTCGACGATGAGCGAGTACGCCGACACGTGATCCGCGCCGGACTCGATCGCCGCGTCGAGCGAAGCCCGCCAGTCGTCGTCCGACTCACCGGGCGTGCCATAGATGAGGTCGACGTTGACGTGCTCGAACCCGGCGGCACGTGCCTCGCCGACCGCGGCCACCGCACGGCCCGGCGTGTGCTGCCGGTCGAGGACCGCGAGCACGTGCTCACGCGCCGACTGCATCCCGAACGAGACGCGAGTGAAGCCGCTCGCGCGCAGCTCCTCGAGCACATACGGGTCAACCGACTCCGGATTCGCCTCGGTCGTCACTTCTGCGCCGGCCGAGAGCCCGAAGCGCTGCCGGATGCCGTCGAGCATCCGCGCCAGGTCACGGGGCGGCAGCAGCGTCGGCGTACCGCCGCCGAAAAAGACGGTGTCGACCGGGCGCACGTCCGCACCCAGTGTCTTCGCCGCGAAGTCGACTTCGGCAAGCGCGACATCGGCGTACGACGCCTGCGAGACGTTGGGTCCGAGCTCGAGGGCCGTGTAGGTGTTGAAGTCGCAGTAGCCACATCGCGTCGCGCAGAACGGCACGTGCACATAGATGCCGAGCGGCCGGCGTCGAGTCGTCACGACTCCTTGGGCGTCGTGGACAGCGCGGCGATGAAGGCCTCCTGCGGCACTTCGACCCGGCCGACCATCTTCATCCGCCG
>JAFAQI010000402.1 GCA_019246495.1 Frankiales bacterium
TGCCGGGACGAGCGCCTGCTGACGAAGCTCGACAACCATCACGACGTCGCCGATGACGAGCAGGGCGCGCCGGTGTGGTCCTGCGCGCTGCGCGCGCCGACATGGACGCAGGCATGGCCGGCATTTCGGGCTCTCGGTTGATGTCGCCGCGGTCGTGACAGGCTGGGGTCACCTGACCCGAGGAGTGTCCGATGCGCGTGCTCAGCAGGCTTTCCGTCGCCGCCGGTCTGGCCGTCGCAGCTGCGACCGCGCTCCCGGCGACGACGATGACCGAGGCCGCGCCGGTCGCCGCAGCACACGCGAACGTCAACCCCTCAGCAGTGCACGTGAGCTTCCATCGCGTCGTCTCCGGGCTGTCCGGCCCGGTGTTCGTCGCGACGGCGAACGACGGCTCGGGCCGGCTGTTCGTCGTACAGCAGAACGGCGTCGTTCGGGTCGCCAAGAACGGCCGGCTGCTCGCCAAGTCCTATCTCGACATCTCCGGGCGGGTGGCCACGGGCTACGACGAGCAGGGCCTGCTCAGCATCGCGTTCCATCCGAAGTTTGCGAAGCACCCGTTCGTCTACGTCGCCTACACGCGCAGCAGTGACAACGCGCTCCAGGTGTCGCGGTTCCGCGCGTCGTCGGCGAAGGCGACATCGGTGCCGGCGAGCAGCGAGCGGCGCATCATCTCTGTGCCGCATCCGCAGCAGCTCAACCACAACGGCGGGCAGCTGCTGTTCGACAGCACGGGGCGTCTGCTCATCACGACCGGCGACGGTGGTGGCGGCGGCGACCCGTTCGACAACGCCCGCAACCTGCACCGGCTCAACGGCAAGATCCTGCGCATCAACATCGACCGGCGTTGCTCGGGCAGGCAGTACTGCATCCCGAAGGCGAATCCGTTCGCTGGCGCGAAGAACGCCAACAAGCGCACGATCTTCGACTTCGGTTTGCGCAACCCGTGGCGGGCGTCGTTCGACCGATCAGACGGTTCGCTCTGGATCGGCGACGTCGGCCAGGACGCCTGGGAGGAGATCGACCACGTCCGCGCGCGGGGCGGCAAGGACTTCGGCTGGTCCTGCCGCGAGGGCCGCGCGTCGTACAACTCCGGTCGCTGCACGCTCGGCGGCAAGCCGCGCCACATGACCGGTCCGGTGCAGGTCTACAGCCACGGCTCCGGACGTTGCGCTGTCATCGGCGGCTACGCCTACCACGGCTCGGCGTACCGGTTCGCCCGCGGCCTCTACGTCTACGCCGACTACTGCGGCGGTCAGATCTACGGGCTCGCGCCGAAGGCGGGCGGGGGCTACCGCAACGCGCAGATTGGATCCTTGTCCAACCCGACCGGCTTCGGCGAGAGCCCGAGCGGTGAGCTTTATGTCGTCACCGGCGGCGGCGACCTGTTGCATCTGGTGTTTCATCGTCGGTGACGGGGGCTGGGGCGCTGGACAACGTGCGGTCGTCGGCGCTTAAGTTCTCCCAGCCGGGGATACGCCCCGGCCTGAGGGGGGATTGATGTCGATGCGTCGCCTGTCCTATTCCAACGTGATGTCGACGATTGCCGTCGTACTCGCCATCGGCGGCGGCACCGCATACGCCGCCAGCACGATCAATGGCTCCAGCATCACGAACCATTCGATCACCGGCAAGAAGCTCAAGAACAACACCCTCACCGGAACGCAGATCAAGGAGTCGACGCTCAAAGGTGTCAATGCGTCGAGTCTGGGAGGCGTGGGCGCGAGCCACTTCGTGCAGGGCAGCGGCAGCTTCGTTCAGCATGTCGACGTGCAGCTGCCCACCGCCACTTCGTATACGAACCTTGTCAGCCTTCCCGGGCTTGGCCTGGTCGCCGCCCAATGCTCGAACAGCGGCAACGACCTCGCGCTGCAGTTCACGAATACAACGACGCACCCCGACCACTTCGCGTGGACCTATTCATATGAGGACGACTCGTCGCATCTCGCGCACTCGACGGGCAACGTCCTCGCCCCCGGACCAAGTCCTGCGGTCTTTGCGTTCTCCAACAACGGGCATGACAGCGGGTTTGAGATCGCGCTAACCCTGAACAACGCCCTGGCCACGCATGGCGCTCAGGTGTTCGTAGGCGGCGTGACGCAGTCGGACAGCAGCACCAACTGCCAGGTGCACCTGATCGCGATCACCAACTGAGATCGGCGAGCGGCCGCGCCTGTTGTTTCGGCGCGGCCGCACTCGCACTCAGGCGTCAGTCGTGAGGGTCGTCGTCGAGCCGGGCGAGCCATGTCGCCAACCGCTCGACCGGCGTCTCGAACTCCGGGTTGAGGTCGACGAACGTCTGCAGCCGGTCGGCGAGCCAGGCGATCGACACGGTCTCGTCGCCGCGCCGGGTCTGCAGCTCCTCGATGCCGCGGTCGGTGAAGTACATCTAACGGACCGTCAGGCGAACGCCGCGGCGAGCAGCCCGTCCTGCTCGGTCTCGTGGGTGTTGTGCGACCCGGCCGCCGGCGCAGCGGACGCATCGCGCGACACCCGACGCAACCGCACGCCCTCGCTCAGCACCTCGGGCAGGTTGAGCGCGACGTAGGGCCAGGCGCCCTGGTTAGCCGGCTCCTCCTGCACCCAGACGATCTCCTCGAGCCCCGGGTACGCCGAGAACGCGTCGCGCAACGCGGCCTCCGGCATCGGGTAGAGCTGCTCGAGCCGGAGCACCGGCACGTCGTCCGCCCCGGTCTTGCCGCGGTGCTTCACCAAGTCGTAGTAGACCTTGCCGGTCGTCAGCACCAACCGGCGTACGCCGTCCGACCCGGCGACGCTGTCGTCCTTGATGACCGGCTGCCAACCGCCGGTGGTGAAGTCCTCCGGCACCGAGGTCGCCGCTCGCAGCCGCAGCATCGACTTCGGCGTGAAGACGACGAGCGGCTTGCAGCGACCGGATAGCGTCTGACGCCGGAGCAGGTGGAAGTAGTTGGCGGGCGTCGTCGGCACGGCGACCGTCCAGTTGTCCTCCGCCGACAGCGCGAGGTAGCGCTCGATCCGGGCGGACGAGTGGTCGGGGCCCTGGCCCTCGTAGCCGTGCGGCAGCAGCAACACGACCGACGACCGCTGGCCCCACTTCGCCTCACCGGCGGAGATGAACTCGTCGACGATCGACTGCGCGCCATTGGCGAAGTCGCCGAACTGCGCCTCCCATAGCACCAAGGCGTCGGGGTTCGCCACAGAATAGCCGTATTCAAAGCCGAGTGCCGCAAACTCTGATAATGCCGAGTCGTAGGCCAAGAACTTCGCCTGGTCCGGTGAGAGGTGCATCAGCGGGGTGTATTCGGCGCCGGTTTTGCGATCGATCAGCACCGAGTGGCGTTGCACGAAAGTG
>JAFAQI010000408.1 GCA_019246495.1 Frankiales bacterium
CGGCGAGGTCGCTGACCGGGCTGTCGATGGACACGGACGCGCTCCTGACGTGGGCGATCGGCCCGAATGTAGGCGGGTCGGCGGTCACCGGCGCGGTCGTCGTGCGAGCTGCCAGAAGGTCTTCACTTACGCGATTCCCGGTGTTCATTCGGATGCCACCACCGCTCTCGAAGGCTGCCTGCCCCGGGCGCCGGGGAGGTCCATCACGACTGCGGCGGCGGGCACCGCCGCGAGGAAGACGTTGTAGCTGTAGTCGCATTCGCGCTGGCGCTGATAGAGCCGACTGGCGACAGCCAGCGGAGTGCCCGCCGACGTCACCACCCAGCCCCACAAGCCGCCGACCGCATCGACCACGCACTCGAAATCGCCGCCGCCGACGACCGTGCGCAGCCGGGTCACGTCACGCAGGCAGGCCTCCATGTCGGGGAACACCGACGCACTGCGGGCGACCTCGCGATGGTTGCTGCCGAGCAGCCGCCAGGCCACCCAGCTCCCCTCGGGCGGCGAGCCGGCGACCGTGCGGCCCGGACCCGGCCACGCGGGAGCGAGCACGCCACCGGTGCGGTGGCCGAGCACGCAGAGGAAACGCGGGCGTGTCACAAGCCCCCCGGTCAGCGGCGAGCGACCACCTTGGTCGCCACACACAGCCAGGGAACACCCCTCAGGCGCATGACCGGATGACAGCGGCTGAACGCCGTACGCCGGATTGATGAACGCCGCATGACGCCGTCTCTGGGCGGCCGAGCCGCGATGCACACCGAACGAACGGTCGCGAAAAAGCCGTCGGGTGGCTGGCTAGCAGTCGGTCGGTCAGCCGACGCGCGGCATCGGCACCATGGGGGCGAGCACGTCGTCGGCATTGAGCAACGCACAGACCCGTCGTACGGCGGGATTCGCGCCGGTGATCAGCAGACCGGAACCACGGTCACGCAGGCAATCGGTCGTTGCCAGGATGCTCGACAGGGACAGGACGTCCACGAACGCGACGTCCGATAGGTCGATGACGAGCCGGCTCGGACGGGTGAGGCAGGCGTCGTCGAGCAACGCGCGCAGGTCATCGATCGTCTGGAGGTCCAGGTCGCCGTGCAGCACGAGGCGAGTCGCGCTCGTCTCGATCTCGAGCTCGCCGACCATGCGCACCCCCCTCAGGCCACCGTGCCGTCTCCTGTTCGACGCTAGAGGCGAGGTACCAGCAGGTCAGCCGAATGATCGAATCGGCCGCATCGGCCAGGGCGGATTCCACCGGCGCCGCCTACGATGTGATGGCTGCGACGCCGCCGCCCTCGTAGCTCAGGGGATAGAGCGACCGCCTCCTAAGCGGTAGGTCGCAGGTTCAAATCCTGCCGGGGGCACCCTCGTGATGTCTCGCGACATCGTTGACACCTGTCGCGGTCGCCGCCGACAGCGCCGCGACGAGCATCTCGGCGACGGCGTCCGCATCAGGGACTCGGGTGGCCAGCCAGGTCGCCGTCACCTCATAGACCATCGCAATCCAGCCGACCGCCGCGAGCCGCACGGGATCAGCCGCCGGCTCGCTCGGCGCCACGTCGGCGAGGATCCGCTCCAGCTGCCGCTCCCTCGCGCGCCGCACGAGCTGCTGCACGTCCGGGTCTGAGCTCATCGCGCTGCGGTGGGCTGTCAGGAACCCCTGCGGGTGGGCCTCGGCATGCCGCAGATACGCCGCGACCGCGTCGGTCAAGGCCGCTTCGCGAGGCACATCGGTGACCGGGGTGGTCGCTTGGTAGATCTGCGCTATCGCTGCCTGGAGCACGGCGAGGAAGTAGGCCTTCTTGCTGGGGAAGTAGTGGTAGAGCAACCCCGTCGAGATGCCGGCCCGCGCCGCGATGTCCTCGACCGACACGTCGTCGTAGCCCTGTTGACCGAAGGCCTCGAGACCGAGGTCCAACAACTCCTGCCGGCGTTGGGCGACCGTGAGCCGCCGGCGCACCGCGGCCTTGGCCGTCGTCGCGGTCCGGGCCATTCGTACCTCCCTTGGCAACGCTATTGAATCCTACTTCAATAGTGGCAGAAGGGAGCCGCGCGATGAAGATCACCGTCTTTGGCTCGAATGGGCGAACTGGCCTGGCCGCCGTGGAGTCTGGCGTCGGGCGTGGCCATCACATGACCGCAGTGGTGCGCGACGGCAGCAAGGCCCACGGCTTCCCCGCTGGGGCGGAGGTGGCGGAAGCCGCCGTCACCACCGACGCGAATGCCGTCGCCGCAGCGATCGCCGGCCGCGAAGCCGTCATCGTCGCG
>JAFAQI010000304.1 GCA_019246495.1 Frankiales bacterium
CCCAGTCCGCGGCGGGTCCTTGGGGTGGCCGCACCACGAACACCGGCGGGAACACGCGCAGGATCGGATCGAATAGCGGATCCTGCGAATGCAGATAGCCGCACACGACGTCGGTCAGTGCTCCGCCGTCGCCGCCGTGACGAATCACCGGCATCTGCTGCCAAGGCGGCATCTGGAGGATCGACGAAATGGACACGTGGTCGGCCTGATCAAGCCCGCCCATACGGTGCTGGTCGCCGTACGGGAGAACGATGACGTCACCGGCTCGCGCCCAGTGCTTCTCCGCATCGTCGACGCTGACCCAACACGCGCCGGACGCGACAACGTGAAACAGGATGACCCGCTCGGTGTCAGGACGCAGAATCTTCGCCGTCTCACCCGCTGTCAGCGACTCATACGCCCACGGCTCGCGGTACTCAGCGCGCAAGAAGACCGCACCCTCGAGACGTAGCCGGCTCAGCGCTTCCTGCAGCACCGACTCCGCGCGCGCGGCTACCTCGGTGGCTCGGTCATGCGCAGCAGTGTCGCGGTCATGGCCTACGGCGGCTCCCCCCATGACGCTGATGGTGCCACGAAGACGATTGGCCATCAGGCCAGAAAGGACGGACAACCATGGCGCTGTTCATGGACGTTCACACCCTGCCCGGACCGGTCTCCGCCGAGGAAGCGGCGACCGCACACCAAGCAGACCTGCGCACGCAGGGGCGGTACGGCGTCGACTACAAGAGCTACTGGGTCGACGAAGAGCACGGCCGCATCTTCTGCCTGGTGGAAGCGCCCGACGCCGACGCCGCTGCATCCGTACATCGCGAGGCGCACGGACTCGTCGCGGACGCGCTCTACCCGGTCCGCGAAGGCGAGTAGCACGAAGGCGTCCACGGCCCACGTCTGTCCGACTGGGCCGTGGACGTCCGCACGGCTGAACCAGGCCCGATCAGATGCGGTGCGCGGGTTGACGTCGTCGGCGTAGCCGCACCGCAACAGCCGCGGCGCCGGCGAGCAGGACCGCTGCGGCGGTGACGCCGGCGATCCACCAACCCGACGACCCTGATGTCGAACGGGACCGTTCAGCCGCAGCCGCAGGTTCGGGTGCTGCCGAAGTTGCGGCGGCCCGCGTGGTCGGTGACGGCGCTCCTGACGGGGCCGCGGTCTTGACCCGGGTCCGCGTCGGCCGCGCCGCGGTCGGCGACGAAACCGGCGGCTCGGCCGCACCGCTGCCCACCGGCGCTTGCTGGTTGCCAGGCGGAAGCGACACGGACGGCCCGGCGACTTCGGGTACGACGTTGAACGTCGTCTCCGCGCTGCGCATCACCCCGGTGGCGTCTTTCTGCTGCGCGACCACCCGCAAGGTGCTCGGCTGCGCGCTGCCGGGGATCTGCACCGAGGTGTCGAACTTGCCGTGCCGAGACACGACGATGCCGCTTGCGATCTGCAGGCCGTCTGCGACCACCGACACGTCACTGCACGGGTGGGTGCAGAAGTGCGCTCCCTGGAGGCGGACGTAGCTACCCGCGGGACCGTAGCCCGGCTGCAACCGCACGCCGGGCGCTTGCTCAGCCGCGATCGCCGAATTTCCGCCGGCGGCCACGATGGCCGTCGTCAGCAAGGCAAGCGCCGTGGCGCTGCGCCAAGTGGCTCCGCGTGATGTCACGGGACACACCCGGCGCAGCGACAAGGACACAACTCATTTAATCGTGACGTTGCGGATGGCGCTGTTGTTTGCGGAGTTCGGGTCAGCCGTCGTCGACGTGACCGTCGCAGTGCTAGTGATCAGCCCCTTGTTGCCGCTGATGTAGATGTTGAGCTGGAACGTCTTGCTTCCGCTCGCACCGATCGTGCCCAGGCCGCAGGTGAAGGTCTGCCCTGACGTGTTGCCGGTCGGTGCCGGACATCCGAGGCTGTTCGATTTGTACGTCGCGATCTTCGTGCCGGGCAGCTTGATCGTCACGACGACGTTCTGAGCATCGGACGGACCGGCATTGCTGACCGTCACGTTGTAGTGGATGACGGTCGACGGCTTGTAGGTCGCGGCGTCCGAGGTGTTGACGATCGACAAGTCCGCCAGCGTGTCAGCAGTGCCGGATGCGGACGCCGTGTTGTTGCCCGGCGCCGTGTCGGTTGCCGATGTCGCGGCCGTCGCGTTGGACGTCAGCACCGTGTTCTTCGGCACCGACGGCGCGACGAGAGTGTCGACGTAGATGTCGACGCTCTGACCCACCAGCAGCGTGTCCAATGCGCACCCAACCTGTGACGGAGTGAGCAGCGCGCAACTGCCCGTCCCGCCGACGAGGTGATAGGCGGTGAACGAGACACCTGAGGGAAGGTTCTGGGTGACCGTGACATTGCGTGCGACCGATGGGCCGGCGTTGCTCACGGTTGTCTTGTAGGTGAGGGTTCTTCCGGAGAGCACAGTCGCCGGCGATGCTGTCATCGCCGTCCCGAGATCGGCCTGCTGGATCACGTTGGTCGTAGCCGTGCTCAGGTTGTTCGCGTTGTTGCCGTCGAACGTCGCCGAGCTGACGCGAGCGCTGTAGCTCAACGGCCCGACCGTGTCCGCGAGCACCCGGACGACAACGGTCATCGTCGGGTGGTCGGTGGGAAGAACCGTGCCGAGCGCACACGTCGTGGGGTTGAGCGGATCGCCCGGAGCACCCGCGGTACAGCTGCCCACCGAGGAGGTGACGCTCTGCACCGTCACGCCTGCCGGCAGCGTGTCCTTGACCACGACGTTCTTCGCACTCGATGGACCGAGGTCGTCGACCTTCAGCGAATACGTCAGGTTCTGTCCGGCGACTGTGGATGCCGGAGTCGGCGCGGCCTCGGTCAGCCGCAGGTCGGCCGT
>JAFAQI010000067.1 GCA_019246495.1 Frankiales bacterium
CGGGATGCCCGAACGACTTGAGGCCGCCGTCGGGGTTGACCGGCAGCTCACCGTCACGGTCGAACGTGCCGGCGCGGACTTCCTTCCACGCCGTGCCGCGCTCGCAGAAACCGAGGTCCTCCATCAGGACGAGCTCGGTCGGCGTGAAGCAGTCGTGCACCTCAGCCATCGCCAGTTCGCTGCGCGGATCGGTGATGCCGGCTTGGGCATATGCGTCGGCGGCTGACGCCGCGACCTCAGGGAAGTTGGTGTAGTCGTAGGACGGGTCCTCGAGCCCGCTGCCGTTGCCCGCGACGAACGACAACGCCTTTACGAGCAACGGCTTGTCGGTGTAGCGACCGGCGTCCTCGACCCGGCAGACGATCGCCGCCGCCGAGCCGTCCGCGACTCCCGCGCAGTCGAAGACCGACAGGCCACCGGCAACCGCCGGCATGCCGCACAGCTGCTCGACGCTCATCTCCTTGCGGAACTGCGCCTTGGGGTTACGCGCGCCGTTGGCGTGGTTCTTCGACGCGATGCGTGCGAGCACGGTGCGCATCTCGTCTGCGTCCACGCCGTAGCGCTTCGCATAGGCCGGCGCGACCATCGAGAACATCGCGGCCGCGGTGAGCGACCGCTGCGTCCCGTCGTTCGGAATCGGGAACGCGTTGAGTCCCTGGTAGCCCGAGTCCTTCACCTTCTCGACGCCGACCGCCATCGCGACGTCATAGGCACCGGAGGCCACGGCGTACGCCGCCTGGCGCAGCGCCTCCGAACCGGTCGCGCAGTAGTTCTCCACGCGGGTCACCGGCTTGCCTTCGAGCTGTAGCGGCCGGGCCAGCGTGATGCCGCTCATGCCCGACTGCGCGGTGCCGAGCCAGTAGGCGTCGACGTCGTCCTTCGTGATGCCTGCGGACGTGAACGCCTCGCCGGTCGCTTCGCGCAGCAGATCGTCGGTGCCTTTGTCGAAGTGCTCGGCGAAGCGGGTGCATCCCATCCCGACGATGGCGACGCGGTCGCGGATGCCGTGGCTCGCCATCAGCCGTTCCCTTCAGGTGCGCGCACCGGCCGAGCCTTCCAGAAGTAGTTGGCGATGCCGTCGGCTGTGAACAGCCGGCGGAACGTCATCTCGACACGCATGCCGATCGCGACCTCGTCGGCATCGACATCGGTGAGCTCCACCGGCAGCCGGGTGCCGTCGTCGAAGTCGACGACCGCGAAGACCACTGGCGGCGACGGTGAGTAGGCAAGCTTGTCGACCGTGAACGTCGTGACGGTGCCGCGCTGGTCGGCGAGCACGCCCTGCGGCCCGGTGAGCCCGAACTTCCAGTCGGTCGACCGGCCGGCGGCGCTGGCCGACGGCCGGGCCGGCTCGGGGCGGCGCGGGGGCTCGACGGGCAACAGGCCGCGCCAGGCGAGGTAGCGGCCGTACGTCACCGGTGCGCCCTCGGCGAGCTGCGCCGCGACCGGGCGCGCCGCCTGATGGCCGGCAATCGCGTCAGTGGTCCGGAACACGATCGCGTCGGCGCCGTCGGACAACACGAGCAGCACGATCTGCTGACCCGGCGATGACCGCTCGAGCGCGGACGCGAGGAGCAGCAGCGGCTGCGCCGCACCGGGGTTCCCGACGGACGCTGCGAGCCGGTCGACCACCCGCTCCGGCGCGACGCCCGACTTCTTCGCGACTGCACTGCATGCCCGCTCGGGCAGACCGGCGACGACGAGATGGTCGACGGCATCCGCGGCGGCACCCGCGGACTCGAGAGCGAGCTTCAGCGCCTCGGCCGCGAGCGGCACGTACTTCGTCTCGCCGAACCGCTCCTCCCACAGCCGCGACGCGGGCTCGCCGGGGACGCGCCAGCGGTCGGTGAACTCCTCGGTCGCCGAGCCGACGCCGACGACCTCGGCCAGGACGGGAGCCGCGTCACCGTCACCGAACAGGACGGCCGCGGCGGCGTCACCACCGGTGGCTTCGTCCGGACCGCCGGGACGGCCACCGCGCATGTCACTGCCGACGACGAGGACACCGCAGCGTCCGGCGATCGCGGCGAGCAGCGCGCCGCTGGCCGACCGCACCGAGCCGACCGCATCGAATGCCGGCGCCGACCGGTCGAGTCGCAACGCCGCGTGCACCGCGGTGGCGTTGGTCTTGTCGAGGTACGTCGGGGTCGTCGTGGCCAGCCAGAGTCCGCGGACCGGTTCGGCGCAGCCCGCCAGAGCGACGCGGCCGGCCTCGGCCGCCATCGTGGTCGTGTCCTCGTCGTACGACGCCACCGTCCGGGTGCCGCGACCGCCCCCGCCACCGGCAACCGCGGCGATCGTCGACCGGTCGAGCCGGCGGTAGGGCAGGTGGACACCCCACCCGACGATTCCGCGCACGACGGCCAGCCTACGCGCGACCTGACGACCCGTCAGAAACGCCGCCAGGGTCGCCAAAGCCTCCGCGGGCGGGCACGATGGCCCCGGCGAGCCGAGGCGAGGCGGTGCGGACATGACGACGGAGCGCGCGACGCTCGACGCGCACCGGCGCGATGCCAGCGCCGCAGCGATCCTGCTCCTCGTCGCCGCGGCAGTCGCGGTCGCGCTGGGTGTCTACGCCTCCGCCCACCACCCAGCCGGCCGGCCGCTGTTCACGTTCGGCTTCTCCGGGATGCTCCAGCTCAAGACCTGGTTCGCGACAGCGGCCGTCGCGCTGCTCGTCGTCCAGCTGGTCACCGCGCTCTGGATGTGGGGCCGGCTGCCGCGAGCCCGCCGCACGCCAGCCGCAGTGGCCTGGGTCCACCGGTGGTCCGGCTCGATCGCCTTCGTGCTCACGTTGCCACCGGCGTTCCACTGCCTCTGGGCGCTGGGGTTCGGCACGGGAAGCACCCGCGTGCTGCTGCACGGGCTGGCGGGATGCGCGTTCTACGGTGCCTACGCCGCGAAGATGCTCGGCCTGCGCATGCGCGGGCTGCCGGACCGCGCCGTGCCCGTCCTCGGCGGCGCGGTGCTCACCCTGCTCGTCGCGGTCTGGCTCACGTCGGCGTTGTGGTTCTTCAGCCGTTCCGGCCTGCCGCTCACCTGATCGGAGCCCGTCGTGTCCGTGCCCCCGCTCACCCGGCGCTCCTTGCTGAGCGGCTCGGCGTTCGCCGCGGTGGGTGGTATCGCGGGCTTCGTCCTCGCCCGGCACAGCAGCGCCGCGGAGGCCAAGCCGGACACCTCCGCTGCCAATGCCTACGGCCCCGGTTCCGGCTCGGCTGCCGGGCACGTCACCGTCGTCACGGGCGTCGACCGGGTGCCGCCGGGTGGAACGGTCCTCGCCGCCGGTCTGCTCGTCACCCGCGACTCCGCCGGGGCGGTGCATGCCGTCTCGGCCACGTGCACCCACCAAGGGTGCTCGGTCGCCAAGCCGGTGGCCGGCGTCGTGACTTGCCCGTGTCATGGCAGCCGGTTCAACGCGGTCACTGGCGCCGTGATCAACGGACCCGCCAACCACCCGCTGCCGGCCGTACCGGTGCGCGTCGTCGGCACCCAGATCGTGCGCGGATGAGGGACTGACATGCGCATCTTGCGATCACTTCCGACGATTGTCTGGGTCGTCGGCGTCGGCGTCGCGCTCGGAGCGTTGATCGCGCTGTCCTGAACCCTCAGGTTCTCCGGCTTTACGTCCGACGTAGTGGGTAACCCGTCACCAACCGGCTGCACCGGTCGTTGACGACACGGGGCCCACCCGGCGGAGGAGAGTCGCAGTTGTCGACCACCGAGCGACACCACTTGCCTGACCTGCGCTCCGTCGCGCGGCACGCGCTTCCCAACGTCCTCATCTCGACGATCGTGCCGACCAGCCTGTTCTACGTCGGCTGGTACTCCTCCGGTCGCTCGGCCGCGTTCGCCCTTGCCCTCGGCTGGGCGCTCACCGTGCTGGCCTATCGCTCGGTACGCCGCCAGCGGGTGCCGGCCTTGCTGACGCTGACGACGAGTCTTCTCGTCGTACGCACCATTGTCGCGATCATGAGCGGCAGCACCCGCATCTATTTCATGCAGCCCATCGCGGCAACCGTCGGCATCGGGTTGCTGTTCCTCGTGTCCGTCGCCGCCGGCCGGCCGCTCATCACGAAACTGGCCGGTGACTTCTGCCCGCTGCCGGCCGAGATCAGCGAGCGCGCGGACATCCGGCGGCACTTCCGCAACCTCAGCCTGCTGTGGGCGGGCATCTACTTCGCCAACGCCGCCGTGACGTTGTTCCTGCTGCTCAACCTGCCGGTCACGACGTTCGTCGCTACCAAGACGCTCGCCAGCCTCACGATCACCTGGAGCGGCATCGCGTTGACGGTCGCGTGGTCGCTGCGCGTCGGTCGCCGAGCCGGGCTGGTGCGCCCGGGTCGCCAGGCGGACGTCGTCGAGCCGATCGCGGTAGCTGCCTGACCTAACGTGGCCGCGTGCCACTGACGCCACAGGACGTGACGCTGGCGTCGCATGAGCTGGCGGGCCGGGTACGCCGTACTCCCGTCATCGAGGTCGTGCTCGACGACCGCCGCGTGCTGCTCAAGCTCGACCACATGCAGCACAGCGGCTCATTCAAGTTTCGCGGCGCGATGCTCGGGTCGTTGCGCTCGGGGAGCGGCGAGGTCGTCGCAGCGTCGGGCGGAAACCACGGCCTGGCCATCGCGACGGCCTGCGCGATGCTCGGGCGACAGGCCCACGTCTGGGTGCCGAGCACCGCACCGGCGGACAAGGTGGAGCGGATCCGCCGAGCCGGCGCGGAGGTGCGCCTGCTCGACGGTGACTACCAGCAGTGCGCGGAGACCGCGAAGGCGTTCGCTGCCGAGCGAGACCTCACCTACCTCCCCGCCTATGACCATCCCGACGTGATCACCGGCCAGGGCACGTGCGCCGCCGAGGTGCTCGCCGACCGCCCGGACTGCGACGCGGTCGTCGTCAGCGTGGGCGGTGGCGGACTGCTTGCCGGCACCGCGCTCGCCGCGGCCGGGCGTACGGCGGTCGTCGGCGTCGAGCCGGCCGGCATCCCGACGGTGACGCGCGCTCTCGAGGCGGGCCATCCCGTCGACGTGACGATCGACTCGATCACGGCGTCGGCGCTCGGCGCGCGGTCGACCGGCGAGCTCAACCTCGCCGTCCTGCGTGAACATCCGCCGCGCATGGAGCTCGTCAGCGACGACGAGATCCTCGCGGCCCGGAACCAGTTGTGGGAGGAGCACCGCATCGCGGTCGAGCCGGCCGCGGGTGCTGCGCTGGCGGTGGTCGGTCGGGTCGAGGCAACGCTGCCGTGCGTGGTGCTCTGCGGCGCCAACTCGGGTTGGCAGGCGACCTCAGCCTGAGCCGGATGCGAGCGCCGAGGAGGTGAACTGCGCTTCTTCGGCGAGCACCTTGCGGCCGCTGTCGGCCGCGAACTTCTCCAGCTTTCCGCCGAGCAGCGGGATCGAGACCTTGACGTCGGCCTCGATGTCCTCGCGGGTGCCTGCGCCGTCCGGGGCGAGGGTCACGGTCCCGCTGATTCGCGACGGCACGCCCTGCACCTCGACCGTGTAGCGGCAGACACGCCGGCCGTTCCCGTCGGCCGCCTGCCACTCGTCGGTCTGCACGACGGTGTTGGTCGGCTGCATGACCTTCTGCGCGAATCCTGGAAGATCGACGGTCACCTTGCGCTTGATGACGTTGCGGACACCGCCGTCGGTCGGCGTCGAGTCGATCGTGATGTCGGTGGCGCCTTGTGCGGCGTACTTCCGCTCGATGAACGCGGGGTCGCTCGACAACGCATACACGCTTTCGACGTCTGCGTCGTAGTGGTTGCTCACCGACATGCGCGTGCTCATGGCCCGACCTTAGTGGCGGTGGCTGCGCTCCGCCTCACGGGCAAGACGCTGGGCGAACCCGCCGACGGTTCGCGTGAAGAACCGCTGCATCAAACCCGCCGGCAGCAGGCCACTGCGAAACGTTCCCGACCACACGATGCGCGTGCCCGCGCCGTCCGGTTCGAGCCGCACGTCGGATCGGTAGTCGCGGACGACCCGCGTGTGCCAGCAGTAGGCGAGATGGCGCGGGGGCTCATAGGCGACGATCTCCTCGCGGCTGCCCACCGGCCCGAGGCCGAGCCGGCGGATGGCACCGACACCGCCCGGAGCGGGATTGCCCTCGCGCTCCCACGACGAACCCGGCACCATCGGCCCGGCCCACTTCGACCAACCGGCTCCGTCGGCGACAAGTGCGAAGACCTGCTCCGGCGGCGCAGCCGACGATGCCGTGACCTCGTACGTCGCCACCCCGTTCACCATTTCGGGTTCACCATCCCCGAAACTCGGCGTCACGGCGCTCGATGAACGCGCGGACACCTTCCTGCGCGTCCTGCGTCGTCATCACGAGCTCCTGGGCCCACGCCTCTTCCGCGAGCGCACTGTCCCGGTCGAGGTCCAGCGCACGGTTCACCAACCGCTTGGTGATCGCAAGGGTGCGCGTCGGACCCGTCGCCAGCCGCGCAGCGAGTGCCTGTGCGGTTGCGAGCACGTCACCGGCCGGTACGACGTTGGCCACGATGCCGAGACCCGCGACCTCGCTCGCAGAGACGTCGTCGCCGAACAGGTAGAGCCGCTTCGCCACCTGCGGGCCGACGAGTCGAGTGAGCAGATAGGCACCCGCCGCGTCAGGTGCGATGCCGCGCCGGACGAACACCGGCACCAGCTTCGCGGTCTCCGCCATGACGATGACGTCGCACGCGAGCGCGAGATGCATGCCCGCACCGGCAGCCGTCCCGTTGACCGCGGCGACGACTGGCTTCTCGCAGTCGAGCACCGCCGTCACGAGTCGCTGCCATCCGGTCGCGATGCCACGCGCGACCTCGCCTTGCGCGCGTTCCGGAGCATCAGCCGGCTTCGGCGGCGCGGGCAACGGCACGCGGAGGTCGGCGCCGGTGCAGAACGCGCGCTCGCCGCTGCCGGTCAGCACCACCGCTCGCACGGCGAGGTCGGCGCTCGCGTCGGCGAGCGCGGCCACCAGCGCCTCGCGCGTCCGCCAGTCGAGCGCGTTGTGCACGTCCGGCCGGTCGAGCGTCAACGTGAGGACCGCGCCCTCGCGGTGGAAGCGCAGGCCGACGGTGTCAGCCACGGTCACCTCGCGCCGGATCGGGAGCCGAGCGGGAGTCGCTCGAGAACTGTTCGCGCAGCATGTATTTCAACACCTTGTTGAGGGTCTCGTTGCGCGGCAACCGCTCGACGACCTCGAGTCGCTCCGGAATCTTCTGCCGCATCAGCCCGGCATCCGCGCACCACGCGACCATCTCGCCGAAGGTCAACGCGTCCGCGCCCTCGGCGGGCTCGACCACCGCGCAGACCATCTCCCCGCGGTCGGCGTCCGGAAGTCCGACGACCGCCACATCGCCGACCTTCGGATGGGCGAAGAGCACCTCCTCCAGCTCACGCGCGGAGATGTTCTCGCCCTTGCGGATGATGACGTCCTTCAGCCGCCCGGTGAGCCGCAGATGGCCGTCGTCGCGGAGCACGCCGAGGTCGCCGGTCCGGAACCAGCCGTCGCTGTCGAACGCCTCGGCGTTGACGGCCGGGTCGGTGTAGCCAAGCGTCACGACGGGTCCGCGGACGCGCACCTCGCCCTCTTCGTCCGGACCAGCGACCGACCCGTCCTCCTTGACGATGCGCACCTCGGCGCCCAGCACCGGCTTTCCTTCGGTTGTCGCCAGCTGCTCGTCGGTGTCATGCGGCGATCCCATCGCGATCATCGGGATCTCCGTCATGCCATAGCCATGGACGAGACGGACACCCATCTCGCGCTGCACGTCGTAGAAGAGCTCGACCGGTTTCGCCGCACCGCCGCCGCTGATGATGCGCAGCGACGGGATGACCTTTGTGTCCGGCGACCCCGTTTCCTGTGAGTATCGGCGCTGCTCGGCGAGGAACATCTGATAGAACGCCGTGCTTCCGCCGCACATCGTCACGCCGAGCTCGCGGTACGCCGCCACCGCGTCCGCAGGCACGAACGCCTCGACGAGCACCGCACCGAATCCGGCCGACAGCATCATGAGCAGGTAGTCGGGACCAGCGATGTGCGAGTAGGGGAACGCGATCGAGCCGAGGTCGTCCGGCGACATGTCGAGCGCCGCCGCGAGCCCACGACCGCCGGCCATCAGCGTCTGGTCGCTGTGCTGCGCGCCCTTGGGTTCCGAGGTCGTGCCGGATGTGTAGTAGACCCAGCGCATCTCGGTGCCCGATGCGGGCGGTGGCGGCAGCTGCGCGGGGTCGCCGACGGGCAGCTCGTCACCGAATTCGAGCACCACGGGCGCCGGGTCGAGCTCCGCAACCAGCGTCTTGGCCATCCCGGCGAAGTCCCGGTCCCGCCATACGCCCGGCACGATGAAGAACGCCGGTCGGCTCGCCCGCAGGACGGCGCCGACCTCGCGCTCCCGATAGAGGTGCAGCACCGGGTTCTGCACCACGCCGAGCCGGGCGAGCGCAATCGACACGACGACGCTGTCGATGCGCGTCGGCAGCTGCCAGGTGACAGTGGTGCCGGGTTTGATGCCGAGTGCGAGCAGTCCGGCCGCGACCCGCTCGGCCTCGACCGCGAGCTCACCGAACGTCATGCGCCGGCCGGCGGTGTCGAGCAGCATCACGCGATCGCCGGACCGCTCCGCCCGACGGCGGACGAGCGCCCAGATCGTGGGCGCTTCGAGGAGTTCGTTGCTCATGCCGTGCTCCTTCGCGCCGTCCGTGGCAGATTGACGGCATGGAGGGGTGGGAGCTCGCGGCGCGCGAACACATCCGCGAGCTCATCGCGCGCTACAACCTTGCCGGCGACCGCGGCTGGGTCGACGAGATGATGGCGCTCTTCGCCCCCGATGCGGTGCTCTGCATCGACGGCGTCGAGCATGTCGGACTCGACGCGATCCGCTCCGTCTTCACGACGGCGTCCGGTCCCCACCCGGAGCTCATCCGCCACCACACGGCCACGCTGCGCATCGATGTCGCGTCGGTGGAGTCGGCGTGCGCGCGGTGTTACTTCCAGGTACTGACCGTCGACGGCCTGGACCACTGGGGCCGTTACAGCGACCGCTTCACCTGCGTCGACGGTGAGTGGCGGTTCAGCCATCGCTCGGTGCGCGTCGACGGCGCGACGCCGGGAGGCTGGGCGAGCCTGCGCGGTTACACCGGGCGCGGCGGCGGACGCCGGCATGTCGGCGAGGGCGCCGGCCGTCACGACGTGCCATAGACAGGCGTGGGGCGCGGTGCCTCGTCGAGCAGGCGTCGTACGACGGGGCCGAGCTCGGCCGGGTCCCACCGCTCACCCTTGTCGACGCGCGGACCGTGCTGCCACCCGTCCGCGACGCTGACGATGCCACCTTCCACCTCGAACACCCGGCCGGTGACGTCTTTCGACTCGGTCGAGCCGAGCCACACGACGAGCGGGGAAACGTTCTCGGGTGCCATCGCGTCAAAGCCCGTCTCCGGCGCCCGCATCATGTCCGGCATCGCGACCTCGGTCATCCGCGTCCGGGCGGCGGGCGCGATCGCGTTGGCGGTGACGCCGTAGCGGGCGAGTTCCGCTGACGCGTTGAGAGTGAGCGCGACGATGCCGGCTTTGGCGGCGGCGTAGTTGCCCTGGCCGACGCTGCCCATGAGCCCGGCGCCCGACGACGTGTTGATGATGCGCGCGTCGACCGGCTCGCCCGCCTTGGCGAGGTCCCGCCAGTAGGCAGCGGCGTGCCGCAGCGGGCAGAAGTGACCCCGCAGATGCACGCGGATCACGGCGTCCCACTCGTCGACCGACATCGTCGTCAGCATCCGGTCGCGCAGGAACCCGGCGTTGTTGACGAGCACGTCAAGCCGACCGAACTCCACCGTTGCGGTCTGCACGAGACGCTGCGCGCCCTCCCAGTCCGCGACGTCGTCGGTGTTGGCGACGGCCGAGCCGCCGGCGGCGCGGATCTCGTCGACGACCTGCTGCGCGGGTCCGGCGGAGGAGCCTTCACCTTCCCGTGATGTACCGATGTCGTTGACGACAACGTGCGCACCCGCAGCTGCAAATGCGAGGGCGTGCGCTCGGCCGAGACCGCCGCCGGCCCCCGTGACGATGACGACCCGGTCTGCGCAGATCGTCATCGCAGGTACGCCTGGCCGCCGTCCGCCATCAACGTGGACCCAGTGACGTAGGCGGCGTCGTCAGAGAGCAGGAACGCAACTGCTCGCCCCACGTCCTCCTCCAGGCGGCCGACCCGGCCGAGCGGGATCGTCCGGACGAAGTCGTCGAACTCCTTCGGCGCGAACTGCGACCACATCTCGAGTCCGGGCGACAGCCCGTTGGGGATGCAGGCGTTGACGCGGATGCCGTCCGGTCCCCACTCCAGTGCCGCCATCCGCGTGAGGGTGCGGATCATCTCCTTCGTGCCGGCATACAGCGTGAATCCCGGAAGGTCGTTGCGCAGTGCTGAACCGGTGCCGAGGTTCACGACCGCGCCACGCGCTTCCTTCAACGCGGGATAGGCCGCCTGCATGAACCACAACGAGCCGAGGAAGCCGGACTCCCACGTGCGGCGGGCGTCCTTCTCGGTGATGTCCAGCACCGGACCGAGGGCGACCATCTGCGCGTTATTGACGAGTCCGTCGAGCCGGCTGAAGCGTTCGAGCGCGGACGCCACGCACGCATCCACCTCGTCCCGGCGCCGTACGTCGCACTGCACGGCCAGCGCGTCGACGCCACGCGCGCGGATGTCGTCCGCGGTCTTCTCGACCTTCTCCAGCGTCCTGCCCGCCGCGACGATGGACGCGCCCTCGGCGGCGGCCGCCAACGCGATGCCTTGCCCGATCCCCTGCCCGGCTCCGGTGACGAGCACGACCTTGCCGTCCAGCCGACCCACCGCAACCGTCCTCTCGGGTACCCGCAACGCAGACCGGCGTCGGGTTTCTGACGCCCCGTCAGATTAGCGGGTTATCGTTGCGCCCGTGGACCTGCGCTACTCGACCGAGGAG
>JAFAQI010000180.1 GCA_019246495.1 Frankiales bacterium
TCGGCGAGCACTTCCCGCGACGTGACGGCGCGGAGGTCGTGCCGCAGCCGCTGATGACGAGCTTCCGCTGCGGCGGGCGGATCCTCGCCGCAGCCAACGCGATCGCCGAGCCGATCGGCGGAGGTCGCGCGTCTGCGCGGCGGCCGATGCTCGACGTCGCTCCGCTCACCGCGCGCGACGGGATGGACGACGCCGGTGAAGTCGTGCTCGCGCGGGTCGGGACCGACGAGGACGAGGCGGCGTGGCTGGCCGAACGGCTCGCCGCCGAGCTCGCCGCCGGCACACCCGCGGGCGAGATGGCCGTGCTCGCCCGACGCCGCGCCGACTTCGCGCGGTTGCATGGCGCGCTGGTCGACCGAGACGTACCCGTGGAGGTCGTCGGCCTCGGCGGCTTGCTGGAGATGCCCGAAGTCGCCGACGTCGTCTCGGTGTTGGCATTGCTCGTCGACCCGACTGCCAACGCGGCTGCCATCCGGTTGCTGACCGGTCCGCGGTGGCGCATCGGCGTCCGCGACCTCGCCGCGCTCGGCGACCGCGCGCGGTTCCTCGCGACCTGGTCACCGCCGAGCGACGACGACCCGGAGCCGTCCACGGCCGAGGGTCTCGACGTCGCATTGCAGCAGGTGACGGCATCGGTCGACCCAGTCGACGTGGCGGCGTTGCTCGACGCAGTCGACCGACCGGGTGCGCCTTCGGCGTACTCACCAGAGGCTTGGGAACGGCTCGCGCGGTTCCGGAGCGAGATCGCCGGGTTGCGGCGGCTCGTCGGCCAGCCGCTCGTCGAGCTGGTGACCGAGGTCGTGCAGACGATCGGGTTGGACGTCGAGATCGAGGCGGAGACCGAGCGGGTCGCCGTCGCGCGCGCCGCGAACCTCGCTGCGTTCATCGACCACGCGGCCGCGTTTACGGGGCTCGAAGGCGAGAGCGACCTGCCGGCGTTCCTCTCCTATCTCGAGGCGTCGGCGGATGCGGAGAACGGGCTGGACGTCGGCGCGGTGTCGACCGCCGACACGGTGAAGCTCATGACGGTCCACAAGGCGAAGGGTCTGGAGTGGGACGTCGTCGCCGTGCCCGGTCTCGTGCACGACGTCTTTCCGTCGTCGCAGCCGCGTACGCCGTGGACCCGCGGCGCGCATGTGCTGCCCTACGAGCTGCGCGGCGACGCGGCGGACCTGCCGGTGTTGCGTAGCTTCGAGAGGAAGGACATCGAGGAGTTCGTCGGCGAGTGCAAGGACGACGAACGCGATGAGGAACGACGCCTCGCCTACGTCGCGTTCACCCGGCCGCGCCGGTTGCTGCTCGCGAGCGGCTACTGCTGGTCGCGCACCCGGCAGTCGGCCTGCCGGCCGTCGCCGTACCTCACCGAGCTCCGCGACGTCGGTGAACCTGTCGTGTCTGTCGACCAGTGGTGCGACGACCCCACCGAGGACGACGTGAACCCGCTCGCCCGCCACGCCGCCGCCGACCTTCGGTGGCCGGCGCCACCCGACGAGGCGGCGCTGGCTCGTCGACGCGCGGCGGCGCTGCTCGTGACGAAGGCGATGACCGACCTCTCGAGCCGGCAGACGACGATCGAGCTGCCGGCCGCCGGTGGTGGGCTGTCGTGGGCGGAGGAGGCGCGCCTCGTCGTCGATGAACTGAACCGCGAGCGCGCCGGCGTCCGTGATGTCGCACTGCCGCGGCGGCTCACGACGAGCCAGGTCGTGCTGCTGGCGGAGGACCCGGACGCGCTGGCCCGCATGCTCGCCCGGCCGATGCCGAGCCGGCCGCAGCCACAGGCGCGGCGGGGTTCGCGGTTCCACGCGTGGGTCGAAGGGCTCTACGGCGCAACGCCGTTGCTGGACGCCGATGACCTGCCGGGGGCAAGCGACGAGGACATCTCCGACGAGGAGCTCGTCGCCCTCCAGCAACGGTTCCTCGCGGACGGCTGGGGCGAGCGACGCCCGGTCGTGGTGGAGCAGCCGTTCGAGCTCGTCGTCGGCGGTCGGCTGTTGCGCGGCCGCATCGACGCGGTCTATCCGGACGGCGACCGCTTCGACGTCGTGGACTACAAGACCGGCGTGGTGCCGCGCGACTTCTTCGCCGCGTCACTGCAACTCTCGGTCTACCGGCTGGCCTGGGCAGACCTCGCCGGTGTGGATCCGGAGCTCGTCGACGCCGGGTTCCTCTACGTGCGCACAGGTGAGCTGAAGCGACCGGACCGGCTGCTGTCGCGCGACGAACTCGCCGCACTTCTCGGCGAAGGCGTCTGACGGTGCTCGAGACCGCCGACGATCTGACGGCGATGCGCGAGCTGCTCGACGCCTCGCTGACCCGGTCGGGCCCGCACCTGCGCAGCATCATCGAGCCCGGTCGCCGTACGCCGTCGGTCGAGCAGATCTTGGCCGAGCTCGACGGCATGCGTGTCCTGGTCATCGCGACGGTCGGCCCCGACGGCCGGCCGCGGACGAGCTGCGTCGACGGGCATTTCCTGCGCGGGCACTGGGTCTTCACCACCTCCGGTGACGCAGTCAAGGCGCGCGACCTGACGGCTCGTCCGGCGGTGTCGGCGACCTACGTCGACTCCGAACGCTTCGCGTTGTTCGTGCACGGCGACGCCGAGTCGATCGATCCGGACTCCGCAGCTGACGCCTGGGTCGAACGGCATCTTGTCGAGCACTACGGCGAGTCGCCCCGGGAG